>NZ_JACJUZ010000053.1:0-37432 GCF_014299995.1 Sphaerospermopsis sp. LEGE 00249
GTCCCCAGTCCCCAGTCCCCAGTCCCCAGACTACTTAGCTTGAATAGGAGTTAAAGCTACACCTTTGTAATAATGTCCTAAAATTTGCAGGTGGTTTGCTCCCTGTTTAGCTAGGTTGTATGCTCCCCATTGACTCATACCTAAACCATGTCCAAAACCTAATCCTTGGAGGGTGAAGTTACCATTTGCGTCTTTGTTGAGGGTGAAACGGGTACTTCTCAGTTTTAGTGCGGTGCGGACTGCTTCACCTTTGAGGACTTTTGTACCTTGATCTCCCACAATTCTTAAAGTTTTAACGCTGCGGAAAGGAGACAGAGATTCAATCATCATATCTCTGACGTTACCGACTCCAGAAATGCGAGAGCTAATTTCTTCTGGGGTGAAGGTTCTGCTCCAGTTGCATTCTTTGATGTTTTGATCGAAGTCTTGGACAGCGCGTAAATAAGGAAGGGGGTTTCCCCAAACGTCTTCTACGTTTTCGGTGTGTCCACCAGAACAGGCATGAAATACTGAAAGAATAATGCGGTTGTCGTAGGTGAGGACTTGACCTGCTGTACTATCTACTGCTGCGTAGGTGTTGCGAGATTCGCTGCTGACACCTTTGTAAATTTGCCAGCGGTCGGGGGTATCTCCTAAGTCAAAAATGGGGTTGTTGCGTTGTTGTTCTCGTTTGTAAAGGGCATAGGTACGGGCAGCGATCGCTTGGGCTTTTAAAGCTTCTTGCGGCCAGCTAGAGTTCATTTCTCCACCGATGACGCTGTAGAGATATTCTTCTAAGTCTACCCAGTTAACAGCGGTTAAGCCGTTTTCGGTGGGGATAACCAAAGTTCTACCGCGAAACCAGCGATCGCCTATATAAACAAATCCTTTATCTGTAGGTTCAATCCAAAATAAACCAGATTGCCATTTATCTAAGCCTACTCCTCCGGGAACTGCTTGGGCTGCATAAGCACTCATTCCTGGTAGTTGTCCCAGGGTACGGCCAGAACTATCTTTAACTATTGCTGTCGTGGAAGCACCAACTTTAACTTGATTTACTCCCTTTTCAATGGCTACGCGCAGGATTACAGATGCTTGAGCAGGAGCAACTAAAATAAACCATAACAGGATTCCTATCCACCAATGTTTTCCTTGAATTTGGGAAAATAAAGCGCCTAAATAAAGTTGGATTTTCATGCTGACCGTTGAATCACAAGCCTCTACCAGTTTAAAAGATATTTTTCCTTGTGAGAAAGTTGCGACTTCAACTTGAGGAGATCAAGGAGTCGTAGGGGCGAAGCATTCGGAAAATAACCTGTGATAAAAATTGATAATTTATCCCCCGAATGCTTCGCCCTTACAGGAGATCAAGGAGTCAGGAGATCAAGGAGTCAGGAGTCAGGGAGAAATTATTTGTATTTTCCCAGTCACCAGTCACCAGTCACCAGTCACCAGTCACCTGAATTATTGACTTCATTGGCAACAATACCAATTAAATTTAACTGACTCAAAATTTCTGTTGTTTGCATTAGTTGATGTGGTGTTAATTGCCCGATGCGTCCGACGATGACAATACCATTAGAAACAGAGGCGATAATTCTCGCATCAACACTATCTAAAATAGAAGAAGTATCTATTAAAACTAGATCATAGATTTTTTCAAAAGACTCTATTAATTCTTTAAATCTTTCTGAACTGAGGAGATTCACTACATTATCTGGTTTTGGTCCTGCGGTTAAAACATCAATTGATGGGTGAATAGGTTGAATATAATTTTGAAATTGTGTCTTGATGTCATCCAGCAATAATAAAGATAAACCCCAATCATTAGAGATTCCCAAAATTTTGTGTAAGCTGGGCGATCGCAAATTAGCATCAATGACTAATACCCGTTGGTGCATATTCGCTGCACTCGCTCCCAACCCTAAAGTTAAGGTTGTTTTCCCTTCTCCTGGTAGTGCAGAAGTCAACATCAAGGATTTAAAAGGTAAGGAATTTTTCAAGATTTGCAGATTTTGGTAAATCATATCCAGGGTTTCATGGCTGGATAATTTACTTTTGTTTTCTGTATTTATGTTTTCTGTATTTATGTTTTCTGTAATTACCGATGCTTGTTTTTCTTGCTTCTGTCTCAATATTTCTTTCAATCTGCTTTTTAAACTAGGTTTACCCAATCTTGGCACAGAACCAAGTAATCTGATATTTGTTAGTTTTTGTAAATGTAAAGGTGAAAAAATTACCTTGTTAAACATTTCCCAAATTAAGGCTACAATCACACCTAAAATTGGTCCAGTTACGATTCCACCAATAATCAATAACCATTTTTTCGTACCAATATAAATACCTACTGCTGGTTCTTCCAAAATTTCCCACTCAAATCCGCTTTGAGCAATTTTCAATCCTAATGATTGTTGGAATTGTACCATTTGTTCAAGTGTTTGGCGTTGGATTTTGACATCTGATAGCAAACGATTATATTCTGATATAAGGCTGGGATATGTATTTAACTGTGTGCGAATTTCTTGTTCAGATTTAACTAAGTTATTTTCTTTATTAATGAGTGAATTTCGTTGTTTACTCAACCCGGCTAACTCCTCAAATAATTTGTTATCAACAGTTAATAAATTTTCTGTATTTTGATCAGTATTAGTAGCTGTATTTTGCAATTGTTCTTGTAATAATGCCATCTGAAGTTGGCGTTTTTCCTTCAGTCTGATCACCACTGGAGAATTATCGGTGTAGCGCAAACGCTCCTGAGCTAAATTAGTTTCTGTTTTTCTAAGTTCATTGACTAAAGCTTCATAGTTACTGGAACGATTTAAACTAGCAGTTAACTGTGCATTCTTTTGGGAAGATGCTAATTTTTGTTCTAGATTTTTGTAGCGATTTTCTACAGTTTCGAGTTGTAAACGGTTATTTTGTCGTTGTTTCTGAATATCAGCCAGAGATTCTAACAATATTTTACTTTGTATTTGTGGATCAATTACATTATGTTTCCGGCGAAAAAATGCTAATCTTTTTTCAGCCGCTAATGTCTCGTTCTGTAACCTTGGTAATCGGTTATTAACAAAGGCTAAACCTTGATCAACACGCTGATTTTTTTGTTCAATATTATAGTCTTCATAAACTTTTTGCAGAGCTTGTAATACTCTTTGGCTTTTGACAGGATCGGGGTCTTTAAATGAAACGATAAATACTTGATTATTAACCCCATTAGATGATAATTTTTCTTCTGCGGGTTTGATTTGCAAATATCCAGTTTTGCCAGTATCACTGTTACCTTTGATATCTTCTAAGGTAATATTGGGATAATCAGCACGTAGTAAATCAACTGCTTTTTGTACTAGCTTAGAACTCAGCATTAATTTCATCTGCTGGGTATATTCTCCAGATGAATTATCAGAATTATTTAACTGACTGGTTGCATCTATTTGGCTCTGTGTTTGGCTCTGTATTTGGCTCTGAGTTGATCGTAATTCTTGATCCAAATCATCAGTTATCATGATTTGCATAGAACTCTGGTACATCGGTTTTGTGATGACAGCCAAAAGACTTGTAACTGATATTACTGCACAGGAAACCCCCAAAATTAAAAAGCGTCTGTAAAACAAAATTGTAGCTATTTGTCTAAGATCAAATACGCTTTGTTTAGAGGTAGTAATTACTTGTTTACGATTGAGATGACTTGTAGCCACTAGAAAATTCCTCTACTATGAAAATAATATATCTGGAAGATAATGATGAGAGCAAATTTTGAGATCAAACTTTGAGATATTTTTCCTTGGAGATAATTGATACTCAAAGTTATTTCTTACATCAATAAGAGTTATTCTTTCCATGTTGATGAAGTGGAGCATCCCAAATGTGTAAATTTATTTTTATCTAGGGAAATAAAATGCTCCAAGTCTTGATATAATTGAACTGCAAAGGACGCAAAGGACACAAAGGTAAGAAATTGTGAGAGATTTTTTAGTGTTGCTGCGTTTATTTTGTCAAAATTGGGATGCTCCCGATGAACTACTTGACAGAACATATCCTACATAGCTCTTAGATAATAAATTCATCCCGATATATGTCCAGTCAGCACTATGATAGTAAATTTATTCATAAGAATTTTAAATATTTAATGAAGGATAAATAGGAAATATATTAAGTATGAAAAATATTCAGGACGATAAGTGATCTAACTTTAAAAAAACATTAAATAAACCTAAGAGGATGTTTGAAAAGTAGTATATTGTGATTCTAATCACATTGCTACCCCCTCCTCCCTTGTAAAAGGGGGAAACAATAAAAATCCAGTTCCCTCCCCTTGACAAGGGGAGGGTTAGGGAGGGGTCAAAATATTTGATACACCATGAAAGACTTTTCAAACAACCTCTAACCAACCCCTAACCCCAACCTATTACCTACCCCTCCCTTACTTTTCAGACTGACAGATCCGACTTTTCCGACTGAGAGATCCGACTTTTCCGACTCCAGAGGTAACACTAGATAGCTATTATCAGCATATAAGAAGTAGTACCTCATAGAAAAAACTATGCTTATAGCTGTATCAATGATTATTATTTCTATTAAAAAACTAGAAAATTAAAGATTTTTTCAAAGATTTGTTCCCTGTTCCCCGTTACCTGTTGTTTTTACCCAATAGTAATTTAGCATAACAAGTACCGAATAATCATGTTTAATCGTATATCTGAAACTCTAATACACAAGATCCGCTGGGTATTAACTATCCTATGGCTAGGATTAATTGCATCTTTTGTATATGATCCTTTATCTTCAATATTGACTAAACCTGAAAATACTTGGAGTCCTTTGAGATTGTCCAATACTTGTATTCAAGTACAAGATAAATGCCTCTCACAACAGCCTTATCCTCTGGGAACAACCTTATTTTGGGGAGCAATTATTCCTATTTCTATTTTCATTTTACTAGTGTTCGGACATGAAATGTGGCGAAGAATTTGCCCCCTATCTTTTTTATCACAAATTCCCCGCTCTTTAGGTTGGCAGCGTCAAATCAAACGAGAAGATCCTAAAACTGGCAAAATACGTTATGAGTTAGTAAAAATTAAGCCTGATTCATGGTTAGGAAAAAATTATTCCTATGTACAATTTGCATGGCTGTTTGTAGGGTTATGTGGTCGTATTTTATTTTTTAATGCAGATCGTTTAATGTTAACATTATGGATATTATTTACCATTGCATTCGCTATTACTGTGGGTTATTTATATAGTGGTAAGTCTTGGTGTAACTACTTTTGTCCCATGGCTACAGTGCAAAGGATTTATAGTGAACCTGCTGGATTATTTAGCAGTCAGGCTCATACAAGCGAGGAATTAATTACTCAATCAATGTGCCGTACTACATTACCAGATGGTAAAGAAAAAAGTGCTTGTGTAGCTTGTCAAAATCCTTGTATTGATATTGATTCTGAAAAAACTTATTGGGCTGATTTAAAACTTCCAGAATCATCGTTTTTACGCTACGGCTATGTTGGTTTAGTTATTGGTTATTTTGTTTATTACTATCTGTATGCTGGTAATTGGGATTATTACTTTTCTGGTATTTGGGCAAGAGAAACCGATCAACTTGCATCACTGTTTGCACCGGGATTTTATCTGTTAGGAACAACAGTTAATATACCTAAAATAGTTGCAGTGCCGATGACTCTTGGAGGATTTACAGCCCTGGGCTACGGGTGGGGAAAAGTAATAGAAAAGAAAGCAAAAGCTTATAGTCTGCGTCATCATCTTCATCTTTCTATTGATACTATCAGACATCGAATTTTTACCATTTGCACCTTTGGCATTTTCAACTTCTTTTTTATTTTTGCTGGTCTTCCTCTCATTATATTATTGCCATTATGGATACAATATTTATACGATATATTATTAGTTATTTTGAGTACAATGTGGCTATACAAAACTTGGAAACGTACCCCGGATATTTACTCCAGAGAAAGTGTTGCGAATCGTTTACGCAAGCAACTAGAAAAACTAGATATCAATTTGCCCAAATATTTAGATGGACGTTCTATTAAGGAATTAAATACTCATGAAATATATGTATTAGCCAAGGTATTACCAAGTTTCACAAAAAACAAACTCTATCATGCATACAAAGGTGTGGCACGGGAATTTTTAGTAGAAGGAAAGATGAAATACTCTGAAGGTTTAGAAGTATTACAAAAAATGGCTCAAGAGTTGGAAATTTCAGAGGATGAACACTGGGAAATTCTCAATCAGTTGGGTGTGGAAAACGTAGAAATTATCAATTCTCCTCTGGAAATAAAAAATGTAGAAAATGATGAGCTATTGCAAAAACTGCAAGATTTGACTCAGGGATTGCAAAAACATTTCGATAAAATCCTTTATGTACCAACCAAGTATACTGGTTTTGTACTAGTAAAAGATAGTTTGCAGAAATTAAGGCGATCCCAGGAAAAAGAAAAATGAGAAATATGAAATATAAAGTTTTTATTTAGATCCCGGACTTTTTAAAGAAGTCGGGATCTATGCAATAACCCCGACTGACCCATGACTAGTGCTATAGTATATAAAGAAATGTAAAGAGATTATCAATACTGTCATGCAGGATAAAGTTATTGTCGTCGTTGGTGCTACTGGTGGTATTGGTTCAGCCTTAGTTCGTCAACTTGCACCCACTGGGGCTAAGTTGGTACTAGCTGCTAGAAATGCCTTGAATTTAGCAACATTAGCTAGTGAGTTATCAGGGGAAGTGCTGACAGTGCCGACAGATATTACACAACCGGAACAAGTGGAAGCATTGATACAAGCAACTGTGGCGCAGTTCGGTAAAATTGATGTTTTGGTAAATGCGGCTGGTTTAGGTATTCTCAAGGCATACAACAATATAGAATCAGGGGAATTAGATAAAATTCTGGACTTAAATTTAAAAGGTTGTTTTTATACCTCTCAAGCTGCTGCTAAGGAAATGCAAAAACGCAAATCTGGCCATATTTGTAATATAGTCGGGATTTTAGGTAAACATTCCATGCCGATGGCTGCGGCTTATTCTGCTTCTAAGTTTGGGGTTGTGGGTTTTAGTAAGTGTATGGCGGAAGAACTTAAACGTTTTGGTGTCAAGTTTACTTTGTTTTATTTTGGTGGTGTAGATTCTCCTTTCTGGGACAATGTAAGTTTAAAAGTAGATAGAAGTAAAATGTTAAGTTGTGAAACGGCGGCTAATGCTGTTTTCTATGCTTTATCGGCTGAACCTCAAGCTGTGCCAATGGAAATTAATATTCAGCCTGATAGTCATTTATTTTTCTAAGAGCTTTTTTCAGGTAAATGAATCATACTTAAAGACAAGTTCCGCGCAAAGGTGCAGAGGTGCAAAGTCGTAAAGAGAAACTTAGTTTTATTGCTGGTGTGTTTCATTTACTTGATCACTGTTAACTGATAATTGATAACTGATATGCTGCAAATTGATCACGTTCACTTCTATGTAGAAGATGCCCACACTTGGCGCGATTGGTTTGTCAAATATCTGGGTTTTCAAAGAGTAGTTAATTCATTTTTTTCAAGTTATGAAAATCAGGGAAGTTCATTACACACTCTGACTGAAGTTGTGAAAAATGGTGATGTCTATTTTTTACTTTCTTCACCTCTTTTACCCTGTAGCCCTGTAGCGGAATATTTACGTTTTCATCCTCCTGGTGTGGTTGATGTGGCTTTTGTGGTGGAAGATTTAAAGGCAGTTACGGCAAAGGCTACTGCTAATGGTGCTACACTTGTACAACCTGTTGAAAATGGTGTATTTTTTAAATATGCAAAAATTTCCGGTTGGGGTAAATTAAGTCATTCATTAATTGAAAGAAATATTGAGAAAACAATTATTGAACAGGATGGTTTTATAGGTATAGATCATGTAGTTTTAAATGTGGAAGTCGGGGATTTACAAACTGCTGTTAAATGGTATCAGAATATTCTTGATTTTCAACCCCAACAAAGTTTTAATATTCAAACTGATTTTTCTGGTTTGCATAGTCAGGTGATGATTTCTGCTAATGGTAAGGTACAATTACCAATTAATGAACCTGCTTCTGCTAATTCCCAAATCCAGGAATTTTTAGAATTTAATCGTGGTTCTGGTGTGCAACATATTGCTTTACATACTCGAAATTTAATTGATGCGATCGCTCGTTTTCGTGCTGCTGGTTTATCTTTTCTCTCTGTTCCCAAAAGCTATTATTTACAATTACAACAACGTTTAGAATTGCCTTTATCACCTGAAGAATTACAGGCGATCGCCCAACAAGAAATTTTGGTAGACTCTCAACAAGATGCACCTTTAGAAGCGTTACTGTTACAGATTTTCACCCAACCAATTTTTAAAGTACCCACTTTTTTCTTGGAATTTATTGAACGTCGTTCTCAAGCTGCTGGTTTTGGTGAAGGTAATTTTCGCGCTTTATTTACTGCTATGGAAAGCGAACAAATTAAACGGGGGTTTGTAAAAGGTGACAGGTGATTGGTGATTGGTGACTGGTGACTGGTGACTGGTGACTGGTGACTGGTGACTGGTGACTGGTGACTGGTGACTGGTGACTGGTGACTGGGTAATCAATTTTATGTTTCCCTATCAACTATCAACTGTCAACTATCAACTGTCAACTGTCAACTATCAACTATCAACTATCAACTATCAACTATCAACTATCAACTATCAACTATCAACTATCACCAATTCCTGAGATAATGATGAAAAAATTACCATGAACAAAACTGATGCTGAGACTGATTACAGATTTTGATGGTCCAATCATGGACGTTTCCGAAAGGTACTATCAAGTTTATCAACTTTGTCTGGAAAAAACCAAATATCCTGATCAACAGGTAAGAGAACTTTCTAAAGCGGAATTTTGGCAACTCAAGCGATCGCACATTCCTGAAAAAGAAGTTGCTTTAAAATCGGGTTTAAATGCAGAACAAGCGGAGGAATTTGCAAAAATTCGTAAGCAAACTGTACACACTCAACCCTATTTTCAATATGATGTTCTCGTTCCTGGTGCGTTAGATGCTTTAACCAAAGTGCAACAAGCAGGAGTTGATTTAGTTGTCATGACTATGCGCCGAGTGCGAGAATTAGATTATGCTTTTGATAAGTATAATTTAGGGCAATTCTTCCCAGAAAATAGACGTTATTGTTTAAGTAACGATTATGTAAAAACCCGTGATATTGAAGATAAACCACTGTTAATGGCCAAAGCTATTAAAGAACTTCCCCCCGTTTCTAAAACTTGGATGGTGGGAGACACAGAAGCAGATATTACAGCAGCTAAAAAACACGGTGTGAAGATGATAGGTGTAGAAAGTGGAATCCGCGATCGCACTCAATTACAATCTTATCAACCTGATTTAATTGTTGCCAATTTACAAGCTGCTGTAGATTTTATTTTCTCAGAAATGAAGCTTGGAAATTAGTTTTTAATTAGTTTTTAATTAGTTTTTAATTCACAAAGCGATAGCTACCCAAAAGGTGGCGATCGCCATCAATTTAAGACTCAATTTAAGACTCAACTTACAACTCAATTTTAAGGTAGGAAATCTGCATTTAGAACGTCCAATAAAGAGAAAGGTGAATCTTCAGGAAATAGTTCTGAAGGTAGTTCATATTTCCTCAAAGTATCATTTCTCGCATCTTGATAACATTCTAAAAATACATCATTTAATATAGATTTCAAACTAGGACTATCTGCCAAACTATAAGCTATTTGTCTTCTTTGTTCCACAACAGTATTACGCCAAAATCTAGCATTATAATCTTTTTCTTCTGTCCAATATTGCAGTTTTAATAAATGTTCTATTAGGACTATTAGGCGAGTTTTTAATTCTTTCTTTTCTCTCCTTCCCATACTATCAATTTCTTCAATCAAATTCTCAATATCTAATCGTTCTAGCTTTCCTTCACTTAACAATTTGACTGTAGTTTGTATCCACAAGTAAAAATCTTGTTCATATAATTTTTTCGTGGTCTCAGTCAGCATATAAATTTCTCCTGACTTTATC
The DNA here is from genome assembly GCF_014299995.1 of Sphaerospermopsis sp. LEGE 00249. Classification (NCBI taxonomy): domain Bacteria; kingdom Bacillati; phylum Cyanobacteriota; class Cyanophyceae; order Nostocales; family Aphanizomenonaceae; genus Sphaerospermopsis; species Sphaerospermopsis sp. LEGE 00249. The sequence continues at coordinate 10,018 of NZ_JACJUZ010000053.1, forward strand.
TGATATTAATTACATTATACAATATACAATAAATTCTTAAATAAACATAAGTAAATTTTCAATAATTTATCGCTCTCTCACATCTTCCAAATCAGGCATAGGAAAGAGCAAAATTATCTAAGTCAAAAATTTATTCAAAAATCTATTCAAAAATCCCAGATAATGAATAAATCAATCAATTAAATTTTTATAGACTTCCAGTTTTATAGACTTCCAGAAATAACCCAATTTTAAAGCATTACTGCGCCAGATAATAGCAATTAAATTAGTCAACAAACAAGTAATTGCTAAACCTAGTAAAATAAAAGTTGGTAACATCACCACACCAATCATAAACCAAGTATAGACGTGGAATATCATCACCAAAGCAAACATACTTGCAAAACCAGCAGCTTGCCATATTTGCAATTTAGGACGGTTTAAGAATGTGAGGATAATTGTTAACAAAGTAGCCAAAATATTTGCAGGTACGAGAAATGCACATATACCAGCACAGTTGGCACGGGAAAATTCAGCTAAAGTGTTGAAATCGAGCATTAATTTGAACTTATGATGATAGGGTTAGCTTATGTTGAAAATTTTGATTACCAGTTAAATTACCAGTGAAACATTTATTTATTAATTTAGTGGTCTTAATTTACCTTAGCGCAATAGTGAGTAATCACCTGAATTATTTTACATAATTTAAAGAATTAACCAAAAAACAACCTAGTCATAGATACTTATAAAGTAGGGACAATTCATGAATTGTCCCTACCATAATTTTCACCCGATGTCTATTAAATTAAACATTCTGACTACTTTACGGGCAACCACAGGGGGTTTGCCCCTACTGACTCCTGAATATTTAACCCATCAAAATTACAGTATCTAAAACGTGAATGATACCATTATCAGCCTCAATATCTGCTGCTAAAACCGTGGCATTTTTCACTTCAAAACCATCTTCACAATTAATTTTAATGGGTGAACCTTCCACAGAAGTCACAGTACCCAGTTTAGCTAAATCCGCTTTAGTGAACTTTCCCGGAACGACATGATAAGTTAAAATTCTGGTTAACTGGGGAATATTCTGTACTAAAGTGGTAATTGTACCAGGTGGTAACTTAGCAAAAGCATCATCATTAGGTGCAAACACAGTAAAAGGACCTGGACTTTTTAAAGTTTCCACCAAACTCGCAGCTTTCACAGCAGCTACCAAAGTTTGAAAACCATCATTACTAACTGCAATATCAACAATATCAGCCATTCATGTCACCTCATATCTGTTGAAGGTTATACAAAATAGTAAATCATGTTTAAGTTTTATTACGTTAAAATCCTGGTAAAATAACAACTTATGATTGTTGTAAGATTCCTTTATAGATAAAATGGGTAATTTAAGTTACGCAATTGTAGGAACAGGTGCATTAGGCGGTTTTTACGGTGGTAAACTCCAAAAAGCTGGTAATGAAGTCCACTTTTTAGTTAATAGTGACTATCAACAAGTTAAGCAAAATGGTTTATTGATCCAGTCTAAAGACGGTGACTTTCGTTTACCCCAAGTGCAAGTTTACAATCAAGTCGAGAAAATGCCTAGCTGCGATGTGGTAATTGTGTCAATAAAAACCACTCAAAACCATATACTAACAAAGATATTACCACCATTAGTTAAAGATGATAGCATAGTTTTAGTATTACAAAATGGTTTAAGCATAGAAACAGAAATTGCCCAAATTGTCAGCAACGTTAATATTATAGGCGGTTTATGTTTTCTGTGTTCTAACAAAATTGCCCCAGGACATATACATCATTTAGACTATGGAAAAATTACCTTGGGTGAATATGCGACTAATTATAATGCTGTAGGAATTACAGAGAGAATGAAAGCAATTTCTCAAGACTTTAAAAATGCTGGAATTGAAATAGAATTAACAGAAGATTTATTATTAGGACGTTGGAAAAAATTGATGTGGAATATTCCCTATAATGGTTTATCGGTCATTTTGGATGCCACAACAGATGAACTAATGGCGGATATGTACACTCGGACATTAGTTGAACAATTGATGAAGGAAGTACAATTAGGGGCAAAAAGTACAGGGCGGATAATTCCTGACAGTTTTATTCAAACAATGTTAGATTATACTGTGAAAATGAAACCCTACCGCACCAGCATGAAAATTGATTTTGATGAAAATCGTCCTTTGGAAGTAGAAGCAATATTTGGCAACCCATTAAGAATAGCAGCAGAACATGATGTGAGTTTACCGTTGATTCGTTGTTTATATCAACAATTGAAATTTTTGGATAATAGAAATATAGGTGACAGGTGACAGGTGACAGGTGACAGGTGACAGTAAGAAGGAAATATCTCGTTCCCAGTTTCTAACTGGGAATGTGTTCAAAGAGGCTCTGTTTATGTTATAACTTAGTTTCTCTCCTAAAAATAATAACTTATTCAAAATAATCTCCACCAGAACCAAACTTCCAAGCATCTACCCAACGATGATAATAATATTGTTGATCTGAAGGCAGATTTTTAATTATTGGTTCTAAGATAGAACTGAGAGAAAATAAAAGAGTAAATATAAATAAATTCCCATAATGTAATATCCAATCAAATAAACTTAATAAACCAACTTGAGGAATAATCTTAGCAACCAAGACAGGATGAGAGAAACCTGTTTTTAACAAAGTTTGAGTTAAAGCAGAAAACTGTACCACATCTTGTAAAAAAGGCTTTAAAACCGGATTTCCTAATTTTTCCATTTCTGCAAATACAGATGATAGAAGTTGGTTAATTTGTTGGGGAGGAATTTGTTGATTTACACCCACACTCATAGCTTTTTGAAATAACCAAGTTACACTCAAACTCGGTTGATATGGTTGCAGGAGTTTTAAAGATTTAGATGATAATTGATTGGTTTTTAATGCTTCCTCAATGCCAAAAGTTAACCGTTGTAAATGACGAATCATAGCACCAAAACCGCCAAAACTCAAAGGTGATTGATTTCCGCTACTATCACCCACTGGTAAAATACGATCCCAAAGAGTTTGTAAAGGACTTTCACGGTAACTGGGAAAGAAACCAAACAACGCCCGTTTAAAATTTAATTGACTAATTTCCACACCTTGATACTCTGGTAAAAGGCGAAAATATTCCTCAAATAAATCTTCTAAACTCAAGCGTTGGGGTGCTGCATCCATATAGGTAAATAAATAAGTTGTTCTTCCATCCTTAGCGGGAAAAGCTTCCCAAAAATATTGACATTGATTTTGTAAAGGAGTGAAAGATAACAACAAATCCCCTGAATCATTTTTCGGAAAACCTTCTGCACAACTTCCCACCACTAAACAAAGTGCATCTGGTTTTTTTCCTTGACGTGCTTGTTTACTAATAGGTGAAAGATGTCCCATTGCATCAAGTAATAATCTCGCTTTAAATTGGTTATTGACTATTACCCCATCGGGATGAACCACCGCTTCATTAAAAGGAGTATTTTCAAATAAAATTCCTCCCACCGATAGAAACCGATTTTTTAAAGTTGCGAGAAGATAAACAGGATCAACACCAATATTTAAAACATCTTCTACCCAAACTTCTGTACCACCAGAAAAACTCACTCTTGCGGGGTTGTATTCAGTGACAATAGTTGTTTCTAATTCTGCTTCTGTTAATAAGTCTAATTCTCTAAATACTGATAATTCTTTGCGAGAAATATTCCATTCCTGTTCTCTTCCTTGTAAAATTCCTCTTTCTAATAATGCTACCCGCACACCGCGCACAGCTAAAGCGCAACCTATTAAAATTCCTAATGTTCCACCGCAGATAATTACATCCCAGTCTACAGAATTTAAAGGTGTGGAGTTTTGTTTAACTACTTCTGTGAATGTTTGGTTATCGCTTCGCAAAGATGTTAAAATTTGGTCGGTGCGCCGTAAACCATTTAATACATTTCCGGGGAGTTGAGAAAGAATTTCTTCTGTTAAAGTCATAATCATTAATTTTGTTTGATTTAGGATTTTCAGGATTTCAGGATTTTCAGAATGTTATTGAAAATAATATTATATATTATATCTATTTTTTGGATAAATGAACCACGAAGAAGCGAAGGACACGAAGGGAAGATGTTTTGAGAGAGATTTTTTGTGGTTGCAGAAAACTGAAAATCTCTTTTTTCTTCTTTGCGTCTTTGCTTCTTAGCTTCTTTGCGTAAAATAAAATCTTATTTTGTCTGAATCAGGATGTCCAGGATTTGAGGATTTTCAGGATGTTATTGAGAGTTTGATTTTTTGGATGTGAGGATTTTTGGATGTTATCTAAATTATGATTTAGATAAATTAAACCCTGAAATCCTCTCTTTTATTAGAAATAATCCATCCTTTTCCAAGTCAGTTCTTTTGTCTTTTCTTCCCAATGCCAGCGTATTAAATTAGCAGGTTGCTTGGGCGTAAGTGTGGGTAAATTGATGGCTTTTCTGGGTGCATCTGTAGCTAAGAAAATAGCTGTTTCTACATCACAAATGCCCCATTTGACTAAGTTCTGCACTCCCGTTAATAGAGGAAAAGTTGTACCGGATAATGTCCCATCTGCTAATCTAGCTGTGCCGTTTTTAACGGTAATTTTGCGGTCATCCCAAGGATACACACCATCTGGTAATCCTAACGGTGCTAGGGCATCACTGACAAGAAATAATCCTTTACTTGCACGTAACAAAATTTCTAACATGATGGGGACTACGTGCTGTCCATCAGCGATAAAACTACTCATCACGTCGGGATTGTTCATTGCTGCACCTAATAAACCCGGTTCGCGGTGATGTAATGGGGGCATGGCATTGAAAGCATGAGTTACCATTGTTGCACCGGCTTTAAATGCTTGTTGTGCTTGTGCTGCTGTGGCTTGGGAATGTCCTAAACTAACGGTGATACCCAAGGAACGCAAATAGGGGATCACTTCCCCTGTGGGATCTAATTCTGGTGCTAAGGTGATAACTTTGACAATTGAGGCATAATCACCTAATACCCGTTTGACTTCGTTCATTGTCAAGGGTAATAAATATTCTGCTGGATGTGCGCCTCGTTTACCGTAGTTTAAAAATGGTCCTTCGAGATGAACTCCCAGAATTTTTGCACCGGACTTTTGGCTATAGTTGGAAATGAGGGTGAGCGATCGCTGTATATTTTCTACAGAAGTTGTTACCAGTGTTGGTAAATATCCATCAACTCCTGCATCCCACAAATATTGTGATATTTCTTCTAACCGATGGATGTTTTTTCGCGTCAACTCAGGAAAAGCTAAACCTAGTCCCCCATTTATTTGTAGATCAACTCCACCTAATGATATCCAATCTCCGGCAACATCCACAATCTGTAAATTTTCCGGTGTCTCTCGTTGACACACTTTCCCCATTGGTAAAATCTCTTCAATTTTACCCTTTTTATTCACCCAAATCATCTGTAAACCTTGATAACCGGGTACTTTTGCATTGATAATATCAACGTTGGAAAGAATCGGGTTGAGTGTCGCGGTAGTCATTACCCTGCCAAGATAAACCTAAACTTGATTGTAGATGGAAATATCCACAATTTACCCAAAATCTAAAATCCAAAATCCAAAATCTAAAATCTAAAATTCTATGAGTCTTGAAGTTGGTATTATTATGGGCAGTGATTCGGACTTGCCTACTATGAAGGATGCGATCGCTGTTTGTGAGGAATTTGGCATTGAATCAGAAGTAGCTATTGTATCTGCCCATCGTACCCCAGAACGCATGGTAGAATATGCCCAAACCGCCCACCAACGCGGTATTAAGGTGATTATCGCTGGTGCTGGTGGTGCTGCTCATCTGCCTGGTATGGTAGCATCTTTAACCCCACTGCCTGTAATTGGTGTTCCCGTCGCTACTCGTAATTTACAAGGTGTAGATTCTTTATATTCTATTGTGCAGATGCCAGCAGGTATTCCTGTTGCTACTGTAGCTATTGGTAACGCTAAAAATGCCGGACTCTTAGCAGTACAGATACTCGCTACTCATCAACCAGAATTGTTAGCAAAAGTCCAAGCATATCGTCAAAGTTTATGTGATATGGTAATGGATAAACAAAGTAAATTAGCAGAATTGGGTTATCAGCAGTATTTAGAACAGAGGTTTTAAAAAAGAAAAGTTTTATAGCAGGAGTCAGGAGTAAAATCCTAGTCAAGAATATGTAATAGACATCTCCGAAAATTAAATATGGGTAACCTGAAACCCATTCATAGGGAAAATTCATGAATTTTCCCTACATCTTGTTTAATCACATAACTTATCTTTTGCTCTGTAATCAGTATTTTTGCGTAATTATTACTTTGGGACTAAATTGTATACTTGATTAAATTTGAATTTACATCTCAGGAAATTTACTTAAATAAACAGACATTAATTTAAGATTAATTTAAGATTTTTTCTGAACAATTGTGGTAAAGACGTATAAACTACTAGATTTAGAGTTCGTATACTATACAAGTATATTAAGTAACTGGTTAACAGTTTTGTTAATCTAGCGATCGCCTTCCCAATAGATAAACACTAGCCAAAAATGTAACTTCGTACATAGATCGACTTCTTTGGAAGTGGGGTATCTGGAATACATAATTTTTACATATAAAAAATTAATAAATTATTAAGAATTTATATAAATAAATATATTTTACCTTGAGGGTACAGTGCTAATAGGAGAAAATGCTTGTATTACAAAGGATCTATCGACATTACCTTATCCTGTGCAGAAGCATCATTTATATCAAAACCTTAAAAACTGTAATTGAATATACAGAAACATTAACAAGGTTAACATTATTAATTGTTGAATTAATAGGGTTGTGCCAGATTCAAAACTGCACATTGAGGAGTGAACATTCTTCATAAAAAATAGGAAGTTGTTAATAAAAACAAACTCCCAAATCGTTTTTGCATAGGGGTTAGTATCTCTTATGCTATTCAAAAAAATATGTTTTAGCAAAAAAGAGAAACATCTCAAAACTAAAACATCAAAACCACGATTTTTCACATTTATTAGCGAAATCTTGTGCAATTACCCTAATTAATTTAACTTAAATTATTTGGGTAAGCCAAAGAAAATCATTCAATAATGGGCAATTATCAATTGTCAATTATCAATTATCAATTGGTCAAGCTTTTCTAGTAATAAAAACCGCAATGAATCAACGAATTCGTCCCTTACACCGCCTACTAGCACTAGCTATAGGCTCAATGGTCTTTGCAATTTTCGCTCCTACAATTGTCCAAGCTGCTGATCCGCCAACATTGGAATCTTTAGCGGACACAACCACAAAATTGCAAATTTCCATTGATACCACCTGGGTAATGCTGACAGGCTTTATAGTCTTCTTCATGCAAACCGGTTTCGCAATGTTAGAAGCAGGTTTATTGCGACAAAGAGGAGTAGTTAACGCCTTAGTAGAAAACTTTATTGATCCATGTATTACCATCCTCGTTTGGTGGGGTGTTGGTTTTGGGATCGCTTTCGGTACAAGTGCGGGCGGTTTTATCGGCACAGATACCTTTTTCCTGAGTCAGTTACCCGGTGCTGATGGTAGTTACCCAATGGGCGCACCTGGTTCTACTGCTGCACTTAATACCTATACCTTATTCTTCTTCCAATTTGCCTTTGCTGCTACCGCCAGTACCATCACCACTGGTTCAATGGCGGGAAGAGCTAACTTTGTTGGTGACTTAATTTACAGCGCCATCATGGGTGCATTTAGTTACCCCATAATTGTCCATTGGGTATGGAACTCAGAAGGTTGGTTAGCCAAAATGGGTTTCCATGATTTTGCTGGTAGTGCTGTAGTTCACACTGTGGGTGGTTGGACAGCTATAGTGGGTGCATATTTAATTGGTCCGCGTCCTGGTCGTCCTGCTTGGGGAACACTCCCACCAGCACACAACTTAGGTTTAGCAACCTTGGGCGGAATGATTTTATGGTTTGGTTGGTTCGGGTTTAACCCCGGTTCAACTTTGGGAACTGGAAATACTGGTTTAATTGGTTTGGTAACTATCAATACAGCCTTAGCTTCCGGTGCAGGTGCTTTAACAGCAATATTTTTCCAATATACCCGTTCTCATAAATGGGATTTAACCTATTGTCTCAACGGTGCTTTAGCTGGTTTGGTGGGCATCACTGCTGGTTGTGCGTTTGTTTTACCTTGGGCAGCAGTATTAATTGGAATCACTGGTGGTATTTTAATCGTTCTTGGCATTGATTTAATTGAAGCAATGCACATTGATGATCCAGTAAGTGCCTTTGCAGTTCATGGGATCAATGGCATGATGGGTACTATCGCTGTGGGCTTTTTAGGTCAAAAAGAATTGACCATGAATGGAAAAGCAGGGTTGCTTTTAGGCGGTGGTTTTGATTTATTGGGTGTGCAAATTTTGGGTATACTGGCGATCGCTGTATTCACTTTTGCTTTTGCCTTTGTGATGTTTAGTGGACTCAAAGCCATTGATAAATTGCGTGTTCATCCCAAAGGTGATGAAATCGGGATTGATGCTTACGAACACGGTGCAACTGTTTGGCCTGATGTTTACGCAGTTGAAGAGTTTGTTGAAGAACAACAAAATCATTCTAAAAATCCTCCTATTGGCACATTTGAGGGTTAATAAATTTGATCTTGATTTAGTCATCATTTGATAAATAATTAGATCCCCGATTTTCTTAGATGAAGTCGGGGATTTTTATGTAATTATGAACAACGCTTGGCAAGTGGGGAGATTCAGTGGTAGATATTAATTAGATAAAATTAACCAAGGTGAAAAATGAGTTATCGTCATATTATTACAATTGAACCTGATAAACGCGGTGGTAAACCCTGTATCAGAAGAATGCGAATAACAGTATATGATGTTTTAGGTTGGTTAGCTGCCGGAATGTCTCATGCAGAAATTCATAGACTATTTTGGCTTTAGTAGTAGAGTAGCACCTTGACAGTTGAAATACAATTTAATGGACTTTCGTGTTTTATTTATTTGATTTGTTTAATTTGTTTAATTTGTTTAATTTGTTTATCTGTTAAATTCAAGCTGATTGTATTTAAACGATTAAATATTTCATGTCTGATTTTTTCATCAGATTTTTCTAAAATTACCATTCTTAATGGAGTGTTTTTAAATCTTCTTTGACGTAATGGAGAAAGATCATTAAAATAAAATTCATTTAATGAGTCTAAAGTTTTTAGGTTTTGTAATTGCAACTTATTGGTTAAAAAATCTACTAATGTGCTAATTATTTGTGAACCATCTACTATTTCTAGCTTCCCTGTTTCCTGGATTTCAGCAACAAAAATTAAAGGTATGGGTAAGCCAAGAATGACTGATTCAATTAGTATAGATTTACGGTTAACATCCCATACAAATTCTCTTTTATACTCTGGCACATAAATCTCACCCGTATCATCATTATCATCCTTATTGATATATTTATTGACTATGATCTCTATAGTAAACTCTCTAGTATCATAATCAATTTCCTGTCTCTTTTCTTCAATTTGATTTTCTGCAATCCTAATCTTATCTGGACGACTAATTATTTCTGGCATATTTTTGTAAGTAAGATTTAATAGTATTAGCTTTGACTGGGTGATTAGCTGGAAAATGAGAATATGTCAATATTTAGTATAACACATTTGTTCTACCATGTATCAACAGTTCAAATATATTTTCTTTCCCTCTCTGCGCCTCTGCGTGAGACTCACTCAACCACATCAAACCAAATAGGCGTTAAATCATCAACCTGACCATTATAATTAATAGTAATTTCCTGACCTTCCCGAATATATTTATAAGCAATAATCTCTATAACTTGTTGATCAAACTTTTTCACATACAGCGCATTAGGCTGATAAGAATGATTAAAAAGAGACGCATAACCAAGAGCGATCGCCCCACTTTCTCCATGCCAATCAAAATAATAATTACATAATACCGTATGGGTAATTAACTTAACTTGTTGTTTAGGAATAACAATCACATTGGCGATATCAATTATTTCCCCAAGCTCAAAATCCCTCTGAGCAAAAACACCTCTTCCTTTTATTTCTGTATCACGAACTACTAACATAAATCTATTTTGTCTGATCTGTGAGAATGATGTTTAACTAATCACTACAGATAGACGCAGAGACAATAAAGACAAATTTTTTTCACTTACTTACGGCTGCTATAGTCACTATAAAGTTAATATTTAGAGACATCATCAAAATTTCCATAAATTTTAATTTTTGTTGAGGTTTATGTGAGGGAATTGTGCAAGATTGAGAATATTCATGTTATTATAAATATCCCATGCTCACGATCATAGGTTGTGGAAATCTCAATCGTAATGACGACGCTGTAGGCGTAATTATTGCCCAACGTTTACAGCAATATCTCGCCGAAAATCCTCACCCCAAAGTCCGTGTTTTTGATTGTGGTACTGCGGGAATGGAAGTGATGTTTCAAGCGAGAGGAAGTGAAAAATTAATTATTCTGGATGCTAGTTGCACAGATTCCCCACCAGGTGCTATATTTAAAGTCCCAGGGAAAGAATTAGAAGCTCTACCCGAACCGAGTTATAATTTGCATGATTTTCGTTGGGATCATGCTTTGGCAGCAGGGAGAAAAATCTTTTTAGATGATTTTCCCCAGGATGTGACTGTGTATTTAATTGAAGCGGAAAACCTTGATTTTGGATTAGATTTAAGTGCTGCTGTTCAACATTCTGCTGAGTTAGTTTTGGCAGAACTAATCACAATTATAAGTCAGAATGTGACGGCTTGATTCTCAGCATTCAGGAGTAGGGGCGAAGCATTCGGAAAATAACCTGTGATAAAAATTGATAATTGTTCGCCCGAATGCTGAATAATGAGAATTAAGAATCTCAAATCCCAAATCCAAAATCCCAAATCCAACTATGCCCAATCACGGTAAACTGAGAGTTCATCTACCCTCATTTCAAATGGTACAGCATTAGGGTCAGGAGGACAAACGCGAATTTTGGCACTGCTAACAATACCATAAAGAATACTAGCCATTGGGACGATTTTTTGCAAAATTTTCCAATTGCTAACTTGATCTGGACATTCAATTACTAAAGTTAAAGCACTAGCATCAGTTGTCATATACCAACGACAATGAGAGAGTAAATTTTGAATAATGCGATCGCATCCTTGATAAAAGTACCGACTAATAGAATATTCTAGCTGTTGTCGCAGGATAATATCTGCTGATGTTGCTTGCATAGGGTGCTTGTCATCAGCATTGAATTCTGATTCTCTTCTGCTCATTTCGGTTGCTTTTCCTATTTTATTTACCAATGGCCATTACATAAAGAACATCCTTATTGGTTAGTAGAAATGCTTGGGCTTCATCATCATAAAAAGCACCAATACCACTACAATCTATTCCCCAATAATTGCAGGATAGATATACTCGTTGTCCGATAAAACCAGCTAATTGCATAGCAGTTTGATAACTCAAATAATCGGACACAAAAAACAAAGTTACAGCGCAGTCTTTAGCCAGCGCCTGATGAATACACAAGTAACCTGTTTTTTCACTCAAATCACCCGACTCAATGAGATTCCTACCATGATATAAACCGGGTGTCATACCTTCAACACGATGCACCACCGAGTAAATTTCTATTTGCTCAAAATCTTCTGTAGGGATTGGTTGTTGAATATCTTGCCAAATTCGCCAATAGATTTCTTGAGTAATAGAATTTCTGTGAAAACGTCGAATAGAACGCCTGTTCCAAACGCTCTCAAAAAACCGTTCTCGGTGAAAATTAAATTGAGGATGTTCTAGCTTTTGCTGGTGACTAGGTCGCATTGATGTTGCTTGATAAGCATCTTCAATGAATTGATTCGCTTGAAAATAGTCAGTTCCACAGACAAAAGGAATGGATAACCTTAAACGTCTGACTGGCTTTTCTTGCGTCTCCCCCGATATCACACAACTACTAATAAACTCCTTATTCTCAAATCCTAAATCAGCATTGAGAGAGAGTTTATCAAAGTCAAAAATTAATTTGATGTTTTTTTCATGAAGATACGCTGAAGCTGCAATAGCGCCCATAAGGTGTCCGCTATCCAATAAGCAATATCTAATGCTCCTGTCTTGATATTTCCAGCTAGACCTATAATAAACACAACTAACTAAAAAAATGCAGCCGTTGATACGTTTATTAGGTATAATATAACTTTCTAACCCATCATCAATTAATTCATAAATCAACGTCAGACAATTATTCTCAACTTCTAGATGGTAGATGCCGTTTATAAATCCTTCAACCTGACGAATTTGGATATAAACTTCCGTGGGATATAACGCCCCAGCAGAGGGATTTACCCGGAGTTGATAGGTTTCATTTTTGTAAATCTTCTCAAAAGTAATGGCGCTTGTTAACTTGATAAAAGCATGAAATGGATTATTAGGAATTAATTTCACTCGCCGATAAAATTTAGGATAAACTTTAAAGGCGCGGGGTTGAGTTGATCCATCCACATAATTGGGATTCATTTGCACAGATAGGTAAGAATGCTTGGTAGCCTCATGAAAGGCTATTCCATAAAGCTTACTGTGTGGCATTTTTCAGTAACCTTAAAACTTCTATATTGCTGGCAAAGTCAATTGCTTTATAGTCATCCAAATTGTGTAAATTCATGTTAGGATTATGTTGTAATAGCAATCTCACTACTTCTGTCTTTCCAGCCGATGCACCATACATCAGGACAGTTGCACCATTATCATTTTGATTGTTAATATCTATGTTGGCTTCTAGTAGTAAATTCATTAAATCGTAGTGATTCCCAAAACACGCAAACCACAAAGCATTATTGTGATCATCGTTAGTGGCATTGATATCCGTACCTGCATTAATTAATTCTTTCACCACTGGGTAAAGTCCATCTCTAGTGGCTTTCATTAAAGCTGTATCACCATTTTTACCCCGCTGATTTAAATCTTCGGGATTGTAATTATTTGCTAATAGCCATTGGCTGGTTTCTGTACTTAATTTGAGTTGATTTGGTTGACTCATAATTATAGTTGAGTAAATAACTTAAACAAGAAAAATATGATGGCTGATTACTGATAGCTGATAGGTGAATACTTACCAAATAAAAACGGAATGGTGAGCAATGCCCACCATATTTAAAAGCTTTATTTGAATCAGAGAAAAAACACAGTAGCTGGAGAACAATTGTGATACCAATTCTTTGTGACGTTGCCAGATATTTGATCCCCCCAACCCCCCTTAGTAAGGGGGGCTAAGAGATGAATTGATCATCCGGGAAGAGAAAAGGTATAGCAAGCACTCAGGTAATTAGGACATCAACTGATGACAAAACTAAGATACAAATTAACTTTCAAATCTGTCACCTGTCACCTGTCACCTGTCACCTGTCACCTGTCACCTAGTAAAACTGTTAGCCGGCTGTCACTGGTTTTTTATCATCAGCAAACAGTTCTCTAGCAGATTTGCATGGTTTTGGTACACCATAAAAAGTAGCTTCTGCTTCGAGTTCGTCTACTATATCCCAAGCTTCAATTGCTCGTTTAGAATCTGGACCATAGTTAGCAGAAATTAACCGAGCTTCAGACACAGCTTTCTGTATCTCTTTGCGTAGGAATTTTAATTTTGGTTTATCTACAAAGTTACCCTTGGTGAGAATATCAGTCACAGAAATAATGCCTAATAATTCACCTTGAATAACAGGCGCACGCCATGTATCAGTATTAGCAAATAACCGCGCTACATATTCAACATCTAGGTCAGGATTGACAACTACGCAGGGTTTAGTCATCACTTCGTACACATGAACTGCTTCGGGATCTCTACCAAAAGCTGCAACTTTGCCCACGATATCCATTTCGGTAATCATACCGTAAGCATCGCCACTGTGACGAGGTTCAACCACTAAAGCCCGCAGTTCTTTGAGCCTCATTAGTTTGACTGCTTCTGCTACGGTTGCGGAACCGCGAATAGTAGCAACGTCTTGAGTCATAATTTGTTTGGCTCTCATAATTCCTGCTCCTTTAATTCGGTTGAGCGAATCATTGAATTACTTCTAAACTGCTGCGATTCTCCTAAACTTTTTCTCGGTAGTTTTTGCACCTTTGCACCTTAATCATCAATAGATATTGAATAGTGAGGCGTGTTATGTACTACTGGCTAAAAAGCAATTACTTGATGTGAACATTCCTAAACCGAATTATTAATAATCTGAGAGATTTTCATGAATCCGGTGATTTTAGAAATAAGATTTACGCAGGTTCTATATATTTTCATCTACCGTTCTTACTCTTTACCTTGGTTGTGGTTTAACTGGGGATCAAAGTAAGAGGTTTGGGATTTACTCTGTAATCGCTTCTTGTTGAGGTTTAGGTTCACTGCCAACAATTTAGCTTACTTATATAGTATCACTCTGGTCAGCAGGAAATATGAATGATTTATAAAGATCCACCCATTTTTGACCATAAATCGGATTAAAAAATTGTTAAGTGGATGACAGAAGCAAAAAATTATATTTGATGTTTTTGATATCAGATATTACGATTTATTATGAAATTTATTAGTTAAACATTTAGGAAAATTCCATTAAATAAATATAAAAATTATTGACTAGAAATACTATTTCTGAATTATGGCAGCAGCGGAAAATATGAGGTTTGACAAAATATATGTTTCATTTGTAGTCAATAGATACATTTTTGGGTTATCATAGTTATAATCTAGGTATTAATTAACAACCTGGTTAACTTATCAATATATTGAAGACTGACGAAGTACATCAGAAATTGTAAATGTGAAATTGGAACTGTGAGTTTATGCTGTTACCAGTAGAATTAGCAAATCAAACTTTATATGAACAAGATTATTATTTGTGGTTGCGGACAACTATTAATCAACTGCGTGCTGGACAATTTTCATCTGTGGATTTAGAGAATTTAATTGAAGAATTAGAAACTATGGGTAGAAGTCAGAAACGAGCTATTGAAAGTTTATTGATTAGACTTCTCGAACATTTGTTAAAACTTAAATATTGGGATAGTGAAAGAGAGCGTAATGAGGGACATTGGAAAGGGGAAATCAGGACTTTTCGCAGACAAATAAAAAAAGAATTGAAAGATAGTCCTAGTTTGAAACCTTATATTTTAGAAATCTTTGAGGAATGTTATGAAGAAGCAAGAAAAGAAGCAAGCGATCGCTCTCAACTTCCCCTGGATACATTTCCCATAAATCCCATTGGTTCTTTAGAGCAGGTTTTAGATGATAATTGGTTTATGAGATAAGAATTATTATCAAATTTAAATAATTCATCACTATAGAGATTGCTGTACAATCATTTGCCAAGCTTGAATATGAGCATCTTTAACTTCAGTGGAGTTTTTCGCATCTCTGATCAACTCCCCTGTATATGTATTGATAAATTCATTATAATCTTCGACAAATCGCAAATAATATTTTACAGTGTTAATAATACCATTCCCAATTATTTCTAATCCAGTTTCTTTTTTAATCTTCAGAACCAATTGTTTAATATATTCTTCTTCATTTTGATTAACAAAACAATCTTTGTATGTTGTCAGAATGTAATATCTTTTGATTGTTGTCTCAGCAGATTTTTTAACTATATCTAATATCATATTTCTATCTATAGGGATATTGTGTTTTATCTCTAAAATTTCAAATGGATGATTATTCTCATCATTAATTTCTATATCACCATAACCATGTTTATCAGCAGAGGTATGAACATTTAAAGGGAGTAATATTTTATTTTCAAATCTACGAATGCTTTTAAACAGTTGTTTATAAATAGCATAAATTGCAATCACTGGTAGTCGAGAACTTAGAGGTTCTCCAAAATGCCTTTCTAGCATTTTCATAACTATATCAATATTGAGAGTATTTGTAAAATCAGCAATTTCTAGAGTTTCAGTAAAAACAGCTTCTTGAGATTGTATAATAATATGCAATTGAGTAAATATATAAATTAAACAATCTTCAATATCAATACTTTGATTTTCAATTTTATCAATCAATTTTAGAAAAGGTTCAATCAAGCTTTTACTTCTCAATGGCAATTTAACTCCCTCCTCAAAATTCCAAATAATTTCTGCTCGTGTTGCTTTTGTTAAAAAAGCAGTTTCCTTATTAGCATATCTAGGAAATTTATTTTTGAAAAATGGTGTAGTTACCTTAGTATCAAGCACCCTTGCAGAATATCCATTTGGAAATTTAGCCATGTGTAACCTGATATCTTGTTCAGGTTGAATGATTTTCTTGAGTAAACTGGTAATAATTACCTGAATTAAAGATTTATCAGTTTCTATTTTTTGAATAAAAACATCTACACTATTTTTGATTTCCTCGTCAATTTCTGTCAATGATTGATTTTCGAGCAGTTCAAGTGCTTGTTGATAGTAGTTTTCTAAAATTTCTATTTCCTGTTGATAATTATATTTCATATAAATAATTCCTGTTGTTGAAAATTAGATTCTGCCATACGGTTATTAGCTAGATTAACATAATCAGGATTAATTTCAATTCCTAAATAATGACGATTTAAATTTCTAGCTGCTAAACAAGTTGTAGCACTACCACAAAAAGGATCAAGGACAAAATCTCCTTCTTTACTTAATAACTTAATAAGTTCCTGAATAATATATAAAGGATAAACGGCTGGATGATGATTATTTTTAGTTACTTCTACCGGACTTTCTATAATATCCTTTTTCATGGCGTTTCCTAAAATCCTAATAATCGTAAATCCATTATTTTTAATTTGGTTATTTCTGCCCCCATCTTGACCACCATAAGCCAACTTATGCACGCCATTTATTTTCATTCTAAATCCTTCAATGTCGCCATTATGCACTGCTAAAATTGCCTCATTTAATGCTTTAATGGCATTTGATTTTTGTTCTGCACTCAAATCAGAATTTTTAATTAATTCCAGGTATTTTTTACCTAATTTATCTGATGGTTTAGTTTTTGCAGTTTTATTGAATGTATCTAAATGTTGTAAATAATTGTCTAGATTAAAATAGTAATCTTTAGATTTAGCGAATATAAAAAAAGGTTCTGTAGCTTGTATTAACTTTCTTTTATCCTGACGTGGTGTAGGGTTAAGTTTTGACCAAGTAATCTGATTAATCACAAAAATATTATTATTTTCAGTGGCTTGAATAGCAAATTTATAAGGTATGAGAGATAAACTGCCACTAATATATTTATCTCCTAAATTAAAAACAATTGCTCCTGTGCTTTTCAAAACTCTTACACATTCTTGAAAAACAGTTAGTATATTGTTTAAATATTCTGCTTCTGTGGGTTCATTACCGATTTCTAAATCACCATTACCATAATTACGTTGCTGAAAATATGGAGGTGAGGTAATAATTAAATCAAAAGTATCATTTTCTATTTGTTTAAGAACAGATAAGTTATCACCAAGGATAATTTTATCTTTTAATTTTGATATTTCTTGTAATGGCATATTTATGAGCAACCGACGTTTATTGAATCTGTAATTTATACAGTATACAATATTCCGGTCTTTTGGATCATATAATACCAAAAATTATTTTTATTTTAATAATCTATTAGTTCCACCCTCAAGCACACGCACATAAATAGCCCGTGCAGTTTGCCGATCTAAAGTCATTGATACATTTCCAGCCTTAATTATAAAAGCCGGAAAATGCTGCTCAACAGTGATATTAGTTCCTGTATGAATACCCATTGATATCAGTTTCTTTCTAATAGTTTTATCCTGAGTTTGACAGGCAGTAACAATTCCTATCTCTCCTGGTTTGAGCAATTCCAAAGAGCAACCAGTTACACTAAAAGGAGTAAACATTGCCGAACAATAATTAAAAGTCAAAAGTGAAACTTGAAATGATGAAAGATGATAAACATCCTCCATCATGGTAAAAGTTCAATTATGGGTTTAATTAGCAAAGCTAAACCCTAATTTTGTATTAAACCAAATAAGCTTCTTGGTGGGTTTTGATTGTACAGTTGGAGCGGGGATAAGTAACGCACAATAAAGCAAAACCTTTTTCTACTTGTTCATCATCCAAGAAGTTTTGATCATCTTGGTTGATTTCACCTTCAACAATTTTACCTACACAGCTAGAACAAGAACCAGCGTGACAAGAAACTGGTAAATCAATACCTGCATCTGCTGCTGCATCAATAATTGTGACATCATCATCACAGTCAATTGTGGTGTCTAATTCTTCTTTTTTGTTGATCAATCTTACTTTATAGGTTGCCATGTTTTACTTCTCCTCAAATTTGAATAGAACTTGTAATTTGGTTGCTTACTGTTTACATTTTCAGTAAGGTAAATCATCTCTTCCGTACACAAAAAAATGTAGAGTGTGTCTACGGAAAAGTTGTAAATTTGTAGGTGATGGAATGGAACTTAGAAAAGTTTCCATATCTATTTTTTCCTAAGTTCCAAATCTTTTTAGCTGCAAGGTACACCGTTAGGTGAACAATCTCCTGATTTAAAAGATTTGCCACAACCACAGGTGTCAGTTGCATTGGGGTTGGAAAACTTAAAACCGCTATCCATGACACCCTCAATAAAATCAATGACTACACCTTCTAATAAGGGCGCACTTTTAGCGTCAACGTAAATCAATACGTTACCTTGTTGGGTGACAATATCATCAGGTTGGGGCTTATTGGTAATTTCAATACCATATTCATAGCCACTACAACCACCGTTTTTAACGGAGATGCGGATACCTTTTTTAGCTTGATTTTCTTCCGCAGCAGAACTTTTTAAAAAAGCCCGCAAACGAAATTCTGCTTTTTCTGTTAAAGTAACAGTCATTTTGTTTCCTGTAGCGATTATTCTGATTTTCAGATGTAGGTTAATTATTACTGTGGTGGTGAAACTTTAAACTGATAAAGATTGAGATTGGGAATATCTCCAAGGTGCTGTATTACCGCAGACTGGACAATTGCGATCGCGTTGAGAACGACGTTTAGCAAATTCCATTCTACTGAAATCAATTGTTAGCAATTCCGATAATAATGGTTGACTAAAACCGGTAATTAACTTGATAGCTTCCAAAGCAGTTAAACAAGCTAAAGTTCCAGAAACAGCCCCTAAAACTGAAAAACCCCGGCGATCCCAATCTGGTTTTTCTGGAAACAAACAGGACAAACAAGGAGTTACACCAGGAATAATTGTTGTTAGGTAAGCCTCCATTCCATCCATTGCTGCTTCCACCATTGGTTTACGCCACTTTACACAAGCTTCATTTAATAAATTACGCTCGGTAAAATTGTGGGCGCAGTCCAAAGCCATATCCGCAGATTGCACCAACGAATCTACATTTTCGGGGGTAATATAATCATGAATTGCCTCAATTTGCACATCAGGATTAATAGCTTCCAGAGTTTCTTTAGCCTTAAAAACTCTTGGTTTTCCCACCCAATCATCAGTCATTAAAATCTGACGATTCATGTCATCGAGACGCAAATCACCACCCCGGACTAGGATGAGCCGCCCAACGCCCGCTACTGCTAGGTAAAGCGCCGCCGTTCCACCTAATCCCCCCACACCAGTCACCAGAACCGTCGCTGACTTCAGGCGCTTTTGAGCTATTTCGCCAAAATTCGGCAGCATCATTTGGCGACTATAGCGTTCTAATTCGGTAGGCGTTAGGTTGATCAATTTATACCTCCTAGTCAGACGTGATTTCTGTTAGCGTAACTACATTTTTTGGTTTGTCATTGAACACCTTGAACAATTTTTGTTCGTGGGGTGTTGATTCTATAAAAACTTGATAAGCTTGTTGCAAAGCTTGGCTGTATTTTTCTAACTTTTCTGCTACACTTAGATTAGGATATTGCTCATCAATTTGATACATAAATTGAGAGAATTTTTTTAAGATATGCAGCCGATTGACATTGACAAAATGTTGATCGTAAGGCAGATTAAAAAACTGGAAATAAGCTTCTGCATCTACGATTTTTTTAAATTCTTCAATAGTTCCAGTCATTTACCGTTCTCCATTTTTTTTAGTTGTTGCTTGAGTTGATCTAACTCTTGATAGATTTTGTAAGTCTCATTGGCAACATCCATCAATTTTTCGTAATCTGTAGGTAGTCCTTCAGCTAAATCATGCAGATCCATTTTCATTTGACCTGCTTTACTATTTAGCTTTTTAATCGTGGTTTTCAGTTCTTCAATGGTCATTGGTGATTGGTGATTGGTAATTGGTAATTGGTAATGGGTAATTGGTAATGGGTAATGGGTAATTGGGTATTCTTCCCAGTCCCCAGTCCCCAGTCCCCAGTCCCCAATCACCAATCACCAAATATTACAAATTGCCTACTTCGGGGAAACGTTTGGCTAATTCAATTCCTTTTTCAACAAACTTTTCTCCCTCTTCATTCAGCTTTTCTAGAGATTCAAAACCAAAACGGTGAGCATCACGTAAGGTTTTAATAGTTAATAATAATCGTCCAGAAAAAACTAAAGCCCAACCAAAACCTTCATGACCTAATTCAATTACCACATTAGAAAGTAATCCAGTTTCCTTTTCTATGCTTGAGGCGATCGCTCTAAAAAAAGCATTAATGCGAGAAAGAGTAGCTGGATCAACTTCACCTTCTGTAGAAATTTCTTTTTTCTTTTGTTTTGTCACCACAAAAGGTTTAAGAATCAATTCATCAGACCAATTTTTGTAAAATCCATAGCTATCATTAGCTCGAATTTGTTGGACTAATGTTTTCAGAAAAGGTGAAGAAATTATCGTGCTTGTTGCGTTTCCGTTCACACTATTATTTTCACTCATATCGCAGCTTCGTTTTCAATTTCCTCTAAAAAGTTAGATTTCTTTTGACCTAAAGCTTTACGCAACCAAGGTGGAGGATTCCCTTTCAAAGTTTGCAATAATTTAGTCAAGATTTCTTCAATCTTTTCTTCTTCAGATTTCGCCTTAACAGGTGTCACACCATGCTTAATTAAACGAGCGGCCGCACTACCACCAATAGCCACTACATAAACTATTGTACAATCTTTTAAAGCCTCAAGTTTAGGGGTAATTTTATCCTCATTACCATCTTCTTTAAGATCACCATCAAAAGTTAAAGTTTCGAGAAATTCATATCCTTGATCGGAAATTTCATAAACATCAATTTCCTTAGCCCAGCCAAAATGAGCATTAACATGAATTCTGTCAGTTGTCGTAAATGCAATTTTCACTTTCATTTGTCCTTTGTCTATAAAAAGAGGGAATAGAGAATAGGGAATAGGAAATAGGGAATAGGGAATAGGGAACAGGGAACAGGGAACAGGGAATAGAGAATTTCTCGTTCCCATACTCTGTATGGGAATGAATTTTAAAGGCTCTGCCTTTAGTGATCCCAGAGTCAGAGACTCTGTGATGGCATTCCTAGTCAGAGACTAGGAACGAGATAATTACCCGTTACCCATTACCTGTTTCCACTGGTTCATCATTAACGCTTCTTCGTGTTCTATGAACAAATTACCAATACCAAATAAAACATCCATAGAACCGCGATAGCCTACCTTGGTAAATAAGCCATTTCCTAATCTGTCGTAAATAGGAATACCTAAACGATAGAGAGGAATAGAAAGACGTTTAGCAATAGTATTAACATTAGAATTTCCAATTAATAAATCAGAACCTACTGCTAAATCTTCCAAATCTTCTAAATCGCCAATAGTCACATTTTTAATGGGTAGATGCTCTAATAAAGGTGATTTTGTGGTAGTTACAGCCCCATGAATTTGCGCCCCCATTGACTGGAGAAAATGCACCATAGACCACATTAAATCCGGTTCTAAGGCTAAAGAAATCCGTTTTGCACCAAAATAAAAATGAGTGTCTAACATCGCATCTTGTAGCTGACGACGTTGGCGACAATATTTTTCTGGTACGGGATTTCCACTTAACACAGATAAGGCTTGTAGAAACTCATCCACAGGTTCTAAACCTGTTAAATCTCTGAAAACTTCGTAGTCTGTGTTAAACCTTTGCTGGAGAATTTTAGCTGCTCCTCGCATACTTTCACCTAATGCAATAGTGAAAGCAGAACTACCTAAAGATTGCAATTGTTTGAGAGTTGTACCACTAGCAGTTATAGCACTATAATTATCCTCTAAATGTCCATCTAAAGAAGCTCCCAAATTAGGCACAAAAATAGGATCTAAACCGAAGGATTTAACCATTTCTTCGATTTCTTGAACATCTCCCGGAGTAAATGCAGAACCCGCTAAAATTGTGATTTGTTCTGGTTTTACCCCTCCTGCTTTGGGAACTTCTTTAACAATGCTTTCTACTGCAACGGCAAAACCATCTTGCAATGCACCTTTAAAGTCAGGAGTGGGAGCAAAAATAATGGCTAAATGATCTAATTCTGGATGACGTTTTCTAATTTCTTTTAAAAAACGTTCAATATCATCGCCTCTAGTTTCAGTTAACCCAGTGGTACATAAACCAATAATTTCTGGTTGTAATTTTTCTACTACTGTTAAAATAGCTTGTTCGACATTTTCCTCACCACCTAAAATAGTAGTAACTTCCGTCATTGCGGTAGTAGCTAAAGGAATCGCTTCCCGAAAATGCCGAACTAAAACAACTTTTGCAAAAGCAGTACAACCTTGAGAACCATGAAATAAAGGGATAGTTCCTTTTAATCCTAAAAAAGCTAAAGATGCACCTAAAGCTTGACTTTGTTTAAGGGGATTAACAGAAACAGATTTTTCTGGAAGTGTAACAAGTGCCATAAATATAATCTCAATAATTGAAAATTGAAAATTGACAATTGATAATTAATAATTTTCCATTATCAATTATCCATTATCAATTTTTAATTTATTCCCAAGGTGCGGGTTTACGAATTTGTTCCCAAATTGGGCTATACAAAGCTTCGTATAATTCCCGTGCCATTTCTACCATTCCCATATAACCAGCATAGGGATGATGACGTTCTTGGTTAATATCTAAAAATGGGATTCTGGCTTTTAATGCTGTGTACTGATTTCTTCCCCCAGCTATTAACATATCAGCCTTAGTATCTTCCACTAACTTGAGCAATTCTTTGGCATTTCCTTTTTCTAACATAATGCCATCATTGCCTAACAATTTCTTGATTTTGGATTTATCTTCTTCTGTACTTTTGCGGGTACTGGTGGCAACAACTTCTATTCCTAAATCTTTAGCGGCAGAAATAATTGACCAACTTTTTACACCACCAGTATAGAGTACCACTCGTTTACCTTTAAGTCTTTCTCTATAGGGTGCAAGGGCAATATCTAACGCTGCTGTTTCTTCAGCAATTAATTTTTCTGTCCGTGCTTGTAAATCAGGATCTCCTAATTTTGCAGCGACATTTCTCAGACAACGATTAATATCATCTATACCATAAAATGATTCTTCAATGTAAGGAATATCGTAACGTTCCTCCATTTTCCGCGCCATGTTTAATAATGCCCTTGAGCATATCATCACATTCAATTTAGCGCGGTGAGCATAAGTAATTTCTTGATAGCGAGCATCACCAGTAATTTTAGATAAAACGCGAATACCTAACTTTTCAAATAAAGGTAAAACGCCCCACATTTCCCCAGCAATATTGTACTCACCAATCAAATTAATATCATAAGGTGTAGTATATTCAGGTTCAGCAGTACCGACTACATAATCTAATAATGATTCACCACCAAAGCGGTTTCCCAGATTTTTACTACCGATAAAACCAGGAGAAATAACAGGAATAACCGGAACACCAATTTTTTCGGCTGCTACTTTACAAACTGCTTCCATATCATCACCAATTAAAGCAGTTACACAAGTAGCATATACAAAAACGGCGGCTGGTTTGTAACGTTTGTGAATTGCGAGAATGCCTTGATAAAGTTTTTTCTCACCACCAAAAATTACATCATTTTCTGTTAAGTCTGTGGTAAAACCTGTCTTGTATAACATTGGTCCAGAGGACAAACTACCACGACTTCCCCAAGAATTTCCAGCACAAGCAATAGGACCATGTACCAAATGAGCAGCATCGGTAATAGGCACTAATGCTATCATTGCGCCATCAAAAGCACAACCACCTTGAGCAGCACCAGGTTGAGCTTGTTGGGTACAGGATTTGTTTTTCTTTTCTCCTTGTTTTTTTTGATTATGTTCGCATCCTGATTCATTCAGAAGTTCGTTAATTTTGCTTTGGGTCATTTTCATATTTATGTCTCGCCTGGGTTGATTTTTATTAATTAAAATGTCAGCAAAACTCTATAGACTTACCGCAAAATTCCTCTTTACATTAGATTTACACAGTTAAATTTTCAGAAAAGATATCTATTTATCTGTAACTGAATTTTAATAACATCAATTCTTGATAATTGCTCTTCTGTTTAGTTGAATACTAATAACTAATGACGAATGACTAATGACCAAGAAAAAAGTAATGGGTAATGAATAATAATTGATGTTTAGCAAATATATTGCGTCACATCTTCGCCACATTCGTCAACAAGATATGACAAGGACCGAAATCGTAAACCGACAACTTCGTTATACAGAGGATTGATTTGACAAATTGAGGGAATATGGAAAGTGCGACCAAATAAATTAATATCTCGCTCGAAAGGACAACAACAGGGAATTACTCGACAAATTAGATGGGCTAGGTGATAGTTTTTAACTTGGATACCATCTACTAATTTTCTCAGGGGACGGAAAATGTCAAAGTTTCCGGGGTTTTGGTAGCTGGGTGGATGATAGTTAGGATGAGGATGAGAATGGGGAATAGATGCCATAATGCAAACCTAAGATAACTACAATTTAGTAATCAGTAATCAGTAATCAGCATTCAATTATTCTGACTGCTCTACGGGCGAAGCATTCGGGCGATTAATTATCAATTTTTGTCGAAGGCTATTTTCCGAATGCTTCGCCCCTACGATTCCTGTTGTGATTTACTGGAATAGGGAATTGGGAAATAATACCCAATCCCCATTTATTCTTTGTTGTTTTGCTAGTAGTCAGATGTTTTTTTAACACCTGACTGTTGATATTCTTAGCGTACTAAGTCGTAAGAAATATCGGTCTTACCAGCAACGTTGGTGTTGCGATCGATTTCTTCAAAGATTGTGTTAACAACCCAGTTCAACAAGTTGATTACACCTTTGTAACCGATGGTTGCATAGCGGTGGTAGTGGTGACGGTCCATGATGGGATAACCGATTCTTACTAAAGGTACACCACAATCACGCCACAGGTACTTACCGTAGGAGTTACCGATTAACAAGTCTACGGGTTCGGTGAACAACAAGGAACGTAAGTGCCATAAGTCCTTACCACCCCAGATTTTAGCGTCTTTACCAAATTCGCTAGAATCTAACAGTGCTTGCAGTTCTTTTTCAAATACTTCGTTGGTGTTGTGAACCAAAATGTGTACAGGTTCAGCACCCATTTCTAACATGAAGCTAACAACGCTGTAAACTAGGTCAGGATCACCGTAGATAGCGAAACGCTTACCGTGTACCCAAGCATGGGAGTCGGTCATAGCGTCAACTGCACGACCACGTTCTACTTCTAATTCAGCAGGAATGGGCTTACCAGTTAGTTCGCTGAGTTTCATCAAGAATTCGTCTGTACCCTTGATACCCCAAGGACGAGCAACACAAACATCTTGCTTCCATTCCTTAGCAATGTATTCACGGGTCTTGCTCAGGGAGTAAGCTTGAAGAGCAACAGTAGCTTTAGCGTTGATGGAGTCTGCTGCATCTTCTAACTTTGTACCACCGGGGTACATATTGAATTCACCATCGTTAGGTGCGTCAACATAATCACTGTTGTCAGATAACAAGGTGTAGTCAATACCCATCAATTCAGCGATGCGCTTAACTTCACGGTTGTTTTCTACATAGGTGTCAAAACCGGGGATGAAGTTGATTTTGCCATTGCTGGTAGCTTTCTTCTTACCTGCGGTCAGGTTAGAAAGAATGCCCTTCATCATGTTGTCGTAACCGGTGATGTGAGAACCTACGAAGCTAGGAGTATGTGCGAAGGGTACGGGGAAGTCTTGAGGAACTGAACCAGCGTTTTTAGCGTTGGTGATAAACGCACCTAAGTCATCACCGATAACTTCAGCCATACAGGTGGTGCAAACTGCGATCATCTTGGGTTTGTACAATGCGTAAGCGTTAGCCAAACCATCAATCATGTTTTGCAGACCACCGAAAACCGCAGCGTCTTCAGTCATGGAAGAAGAAACGCCGGAGAATGGTTCTTTATAGTGACGGGTTAAGTGTGTACGGAAGTAAGCAACACAACCTTGAGAACCTTGAACGAAGGGAAGAGTGCCTTCAAAACCCACAGCAGCGAACATAGCACCTAAAGGCTGACAACCTTTAGCGGGGTTAACGGTTAAAGCTTCACGAGCGAAGTTCTTTTCACGATATTCCCAGGTCTTTGTCCATTCTGCAACCCGTTGAACTTCTTCGGGGGTGTGAGCGTTTTCAAATTCTTTCTTGTTTTGGAACAGTTGTTGGTATTCTGGCTGGTGGAATAGCTCAACGTGGTCTTTAATATTTTCTGGATTCTGAGGCATTTCTAGTTCTCCAAGCTTGCTGTGTGTTGTGTTTCAGTGATTTTTTGGTGGGGTAGAGGCGGGGTTTTCCCGCTCGTTTTTGGTGGAGAGTGGGGAATGTGGCTCAAAATTCAGAATGCAAAATTCAAAACTTAGAATTTTTGATTTTGAATCTTGAATTCCCTACTCCCCCTGGGGCGAAACCCCAGACTTTTCCTATCCGGCCAGGGTTGCCCCTACTCTGTTGTTACCTAGACTGCTGCTGTAGCTTTTCTTAAAGCTTTCTTTGCAGACTTGTTCCAGGGAGCGCCGATTAATCCCCAGGTTGGGCTGTTGAGTGCCAAATCCATGTCACGAGCGAAGATTGCGAATCCGTCGTAACCGTGGTAAGGACCGGAGTATTTTTATTAATGGTTTAATAGTTTGTGAATGCTTAATGTTTGTATTTAAACTGAAATTAAGTTACAATTAAGCTAAAATTACAATATACACCAAGAGAAGAGAATGATTAATATTAATTGGGGAGAAATCCCAATCAAACAAAGATTGATTAATTAATAGAATAGTGCCAATTATCGAGAATTTTCTAAAGAAAGATGATTTATAGCAAATTATGAAACTACAGTTAAAACCAGCAGGAATAAATCATAATGGCATATTTATTAGCAGAAATGTTGAATGTCGTTACAAAAGTTTACATATTCAGTTATAGTAGTCCTATTAAGGGTGAAAATGTCAACATCTCATGATATCTTCCATCCAATGAACATAACTAATTTGTTGACACATACAA
>NZ_JACJUZ010000054.1:0-36710 GCF_014299995.1 Sphaerospermopsis sp. LEGE 00249
TTGTATGTGTCAACAAATTAGTTATGTTCATTGGATGGAAGATATCATGAGATGTTGACATTTTCACCCTTAATAGGACTACTATAACTGAATATGTAAACTTTTGTAACGACATTCAACATTTCTGCAACAATTCCTATTTCTCTGCGTTCTTTGCGGTTCGTTAAAAAAAATTAGTAAAAAAATTGTAAGGTGCGTTACCAACACACCCTACCTATCTTGCTTTTCTTAATGTTCAGCCCCAGTATGTACAGTTTTCACCCACTTCAAACGCTTGGGACGAACTGACATCCGGGCGGTAGTGCTACTCATCACCACCAACCAATGCAACATATAAATACTGCCGCGAATGGTTTGCAGAAGTAACACCAAATAATTAGATGTTTTCTGATCTTGGCGTGTGCGCTGTAACCCAGCAAACATCCCCACAAAAGACATCGTTACCGACAAACCAGTAACAGAGGCTAATATAGGTGGACGATGGCGAATGACAGACATTAATAAATCCGGTACTGCTGCTGTCGGTAAAATATACATAATCAGCAGAAAAATCAGTAAATCCACAGTTTTCCGCGTTCCCATGCGGTTTTTGAGGATCAGATCCCAGTAATCTAAATAACGCTGATAACCACCTTCAGCCCATCTGTTACGTTGATGCCAAAGGGCGATCGCAGTTGTCACACCCTCTTCCTGCACTGGGGGATAGAACATACATTCAATATCCCACTTATCGAGATTCAAACGGATAGTCAAATCTAAATCATCGGTGATGGTTTCCTCATTCCAACCACCACAGCTATCCAAAGCTTGACGACGGACAAACTGACCATTTCCTCGCAGTTCACCCAGTCCACCAATAGCGGTTCTTTGTTGTTGAAACCAAGTATCAACAGCCATTTCCGCCATTTGTCCCTTAGTCCAGAAATTTTCCTTAGCGTTGGCGATCGCCTTTCGCACCTGCACCGCCCCCACCTGTTCTCTTTGGAACACAGGAACAACTTGTAACAATAAATCAGGGTTAACTTGGGCATCCGCATCAAACACGGCAATAATATCACCCTTAGTCATAGGTAATACCTGATTCAAAGCCCCAGACTTACCGCCAATAGCATCAGCAGAACGCCTGAAAACCTTGAGTTGCTTGTATTCTTCCTGTAGTTCTGCTAATAACTGTGGTGTTTTGTCCGTACTATGATCATCAATAATCCAGACTTCATATTCACCATTAGCATATTCTAAACTACAAAGATTCTTAACCAATCTGCCTATGACCGCTTCTTCATTTTTTGCAGCTACCAACACAGAAACACGGGGTAAATCTCCCTGTATTTCCTTATGATGGTGGCGGGGTCTAGCAAAAATAATCCTGAACGCATGAATGCTTAAAATTGCCGTCAGTCCAAGAATAAAAATAGAACCCCAGGAAACCAAATGTAAAGCAATAGTTCCACCCCAAACCACGGTTAAAATGAGGACGGCTTTGGGTCTACGTCCTTGAAAGCGGGATGAAGAATAAACAGTCTTGATCCCTTCCGTTAACTCCTCCTCTGTTGAAAGGTCAGACAGCAGGGAGTTAAGAGGATCAGAATTTCCGTTGTAAGCGTCGTTTTCCGGCCAGGAATTCGCTGGCATAGTTTAATTTAAGTAAAAAACCACTATTTGTTTAAAGTTTACAGTTTTTACAGCAGAAAGCCCACAATTAGGTATTTAGCAATGCTAAACTCCGACCGACTTAACCTGTCGCTTTGTGAGATCAAAAAAGTCTGACTACAAGAGGTTTTAGTTTTAACTGCTGACTGCTGACTGCTGCTACAGCAAATATTTTTCTTGACCTGTGTGAAATCACATACTTATGGGAATAATATTGATGACAACTCAATATCTCCTAAGTTTAGCTAAGTTGAGGAATTTTCAACGATGTCTATCGACCAACTTCAGCCTGTGAGTCCGCAACAGGCCGCAGTATATTTACCTTACATCCAGCAAAGCAAAAGAAATTTCTTGCCCTATGCCATCAGTCTTTATCAAAAAGGTTTTATAGAGGGACATCGCAAAATAGAAGCTAGTGACAATATTCCCTTTGTTGCTACATGGAATGTTGCCACCCTACCCTCTGATCTCACCCGTTGCCGCATTCAATTTGATGGCAATGCTGAATTAGTTTATGAAGTAATGATGGCCAGTTATGAGTTTATTAATTTCTTAATTGAACTTATGGAAAATTATAAACGCCAAAAAGTTAGTGATTTTTCTACAGCTTTTTACCGCAAACTACTGCGGATAGAAGATTGAATCAGGAGGCAGGAGGCAGGAGTTTTTTATTTTGGATTTTGGATTTTGGATTTTGGATTGTTTTTGTGATCTCCAATCTAAAATCTAAAATCTAAAATCTAAAATCTAAAATTTTCTTCCCCAGTCCCCAATCACCAGTCCCCAGTCCCCAATCACCAATCACCAATCACCAAAATCAACGATTTCTGTTGCTTCAGCTAAAATTAGGAAACACCTAGCTGGGTTCAACAGACGTTTGAAATTAGGAGTGCATGGCGTGCCAACATCTGTTAAATATTTGCTGATTGGATCAGTAGAGACTTACAGTGGTAAATCCGCAACTGTTTTGGGTTTGTCTCATCAGCTAAAGCAAAAAGGATTGGATATAGCTTACGGTAAACCATTGGGTAATTGTGTACAGACCGCCGATGGTAGCTTAGTGGAAGAAGATGTGCAGTTTATTTCTCATAGCTTGAAACTGCCGGAAAATCGTGTTGCACCCACCTTACTTGCTTTAAATGAAGTCAGTGTCCAAAAACGGTTACGTGGTGAAGACAAAGCTGATTATCAGCAGTCACTGGCACAGCATTATTTACAAATACCACGGGGTGATTTGATGCTGTTGGAAGGACCAGGTAATTTACCAGAAGGTAATTTATTTGGCTTATCCTTACTGGAAGTGGCTGAAGTTTTAGATGGGGGTGTGCTATTGGTACATCGTTATAAATCCCTGCTTTCGGTAGAGGCGTTGTTATCTGCCAAGAAATTGATAGGCGATCGCCTAGTTGGTGTTGTCATTAATGAAGTTCCCACCGAACAATTAGAAGCAGGTCATAATCTCTTACGTCCATTTTTGGAAGAGCAAGGCATTCCTGTATTAGCAATGTTGCCAAAAAGTGACTTGCTCCGTAGCGTCAGCGTGGGAGAACTGGTAAAACAATTACAGGCTGAAGTTCTCTGTCGCAGCGATCGCCTAGATTTATTAGTGGAAAGTTTGGCCATTGGGGCGATGAATGTTAACGCCGCCGTTAAATATTTCCGCAAGCGCCGTAACAAAGCAGTAGTCACAGGAGGCGATCGCGTGGAAATTCAACAAGCCGCTTTAGAAACTTCTACCCAATGCCTGATCCTCACCGGACAACTACCCCCTCCCGCCTTTATTCTCAATCGCGCCGAAGAATTAGAAATACCGATTTTATCTGTTGACCTCGATACCTTAACCACAGTGGAAATTGTTGACCGCACTTTCGGACAAGTTCGTGTCCACGAACCTCTCAAAGTAGAGTGCATTAGCCAATTAATGTCCGAACATTTTGACATTAACCGTTTCTTATCTCAACTAGGAGTCAAACCAGCAGCCGCTTTATCTTAGTCGGATTATTGACCCAAATTACCAGTTTCACTAGTGTAAATCCTACCATTGCCTGTTTCCAAAGCCTGACAGTGAACAGTAATTTTTTCCAACTACCTATTTTGTTAAAGCACTGCCATCAACAAAATCTTTTGTTACTTAACAAAATAATCAAGAAAACAGAGAAATCTGTAACTCTAGTTGGCTTCTTACCTACACGCTGTTTGATAGAATATCTAGGTTGTTTAATCTGATCACCTCCATCTTTGAGCCAGTCAACAGAACTTATCAACCTTGATACATTAGCGCAGGAACTGGCGACAATCCAGCAAACAGGTTCTAAACGAATCGCCTTGTTGGGTTCCCGTCATGTGCCAATTACTCATCAAAATCTCATTGAAATGATGACTTATGCCCTAGTTTTATCGGGCAATCGCATCATTACTTCCGGTGCTACAGGTACTAATTCCGCTGCCATCAAGGGCGCAACACGGGCTGACCCGAACTTATTGACGGTCATCCTACCCCAAAGCCTGGAACGTCAACCTTACGAATCACGCCAACAACTAGAGCAGGTCATGCATCTAGTCGAAAATCCCAGTAATGATAATCTGTCTTTAGCTGAGGCCAGCTACCTGTGCAACAAGGAGATTGTCTCCCGTTGTCAGCAACTCATCTGCTTTGCTTTCCACGACAGTCGCACCCTGCTACAAACCTGTGGAGAAGCAGAAGAACAAAGAAAAGTGGTGACACTGTTCTACTTTGATTAAAGTGAAACGCAGTCTCCACACCGCTAATGATAGAGATGGGTAATTACCAGTGGGTACTGGGTAATGTTTTATCTAAATTACTCAGTATTCCTTTGCGCTCACTAAAAACTACTACCAGTATTTATTAGGTTAATGTCCCTATTGCAACTACCTATACCTGCTATTTTTTTGTACTCTATTGCTGCCGCCGCAGTTCTCATTTATGTACCGTTTTTATTCGTAGCTTACGGTCGGGCGCAGGTTGGTTTTGATTTATCTGCCCCTCGTGCCATGTTTGATAAATTGCCTCCTTATGCCCAAAGAGCTACCTGGGCGCATCAAAATTCTTTTGAGGCATTCATGATTTTCAGTGCTGCATCTCTAATGGCTTATGTCTGTGGGGTGAATACTCCTTTAGCAGCAATGGCAGCGATCGCCTTTATCCCCGCTCGGTTACTATACTCTATTTTTTATATTGCCAATATCCCCATTTTGCGATCGCTCATGTTTGGTATTGGCTCTTTTAGTTCTGCCACTCTCTTCTATTTGAGTATCATGAAAGTTTCAGGATAGGTGATAGGTGACAGGTGACAGGTGACAGGTGACAGGTGACAGTAAATCATTAGTTACCTATTACCAATTACCAATTACCAAATAAAACATTTCACATTCAATTTTTTTATGGCTTCTAGTTTTTCTTTTGATATTGTCAGCGACTTTGACCGTCAAGAATTAGTTAACGCTGTTGATCAAGTTATACGAGACATCAAAAGCCGTTACGATCTCAAAGACACACAAACAACTGTCGAGTTAGGCGAAAACAGCATTACTATTAACACTGACAGCGATATGACTTTAGAGGCTGTACATGGCATACTGCGGGAAAAAGCAGCCAAACGTAACCTCTCTCAAAAAATCTTTGATTTTGGTAAAGTTGAATCTGCCAGCGGCAACCGCTTGCGGCAAGAAATCAACCTCAAAAAAGGCATCAGTCAAGACATAGCCAAACAAATCTCTAAATTGATTCGTGATGAATTTAAAAAAGTCCAAGCCTCAATTCAAGGTGATGCTGTGCGGGTTACAGCCAAAGCTAAAGATGACTTACAAGCTGTGATCCAGAGACTCAAACAAGAAGATTTTCCTGTAGCTTTGCAGTTTACAAACTATCGATGAACTAGGGACAGGGTACGTAGGAACTTAAAAACCTTGTATTTAAGTCTGACTCAGAGGAAAATGTTTTGCCCCTAAATACTGGAAACTGTTCCCTGTTCCCTGTCTCCAAGACAATACTTTTTTAGCAAACCCTAAATAATTAAAATTATCATAAACTACTGTCTATAGATTCTAGATAAAAACTATAATTGGCATCAGAACAATCAATGGATTGTGGTGAACTACAAGTGCTAATAGCTTGAAAACGGGTATAAATTGTGTTGTAATTACGACTATATATTTGTGCAATTTCATTCGCTTTTTCTGAAACAGTTGTTCCAGGAGGAATACTATTTAAAAATTTTATTGCTTGTTTAAGTTTTACCATTGCATCTCGTAGTCTAGCTAAAGTATAAGGCGTATTTTGAGCAATTTTCTCAACTTGTTTAGCTAAATTTTGCGCTTGTTTATATTTTGAAACAGCCGTTTCTTCTATAATTAATCTTTGGTTAATTATAGTATAGTTAGACTTATACTGTTGTAATCTATCTTGTTCTTGTGCATAAAAAGGTGAATTTTTCGGTATTCTTTCTAAAAGATTGATTGCCTGTTCAAGCTTATCCCGACTTTGTTTCCAAGTCGTATTAGAATGTGGAGGTTTCTGAGTGATTTTTACTGCCTCCCAACTCAACTTTTTAGCATTTTCAATTGAATCAGATACTTGTATTTCATCTGATAAACGTGCTGAAACAACAGCATAATTATTACGATATTGTTCAAGTTTTGTTTTTGCTTCTACAGCAACAAAAGAATCTTCAGGTATCGACTCTAATATACTAATTGCTTCTTGCCATTTTGTACTTGCTTCATTCCATACGGTTGCTGGAAGCGGTGGATTTTGCACCAAAATACTTGCCTCTATTGCTAACTGTTTTGTAGACTCAAACTTAGTTGCTGCATCTTCTTCTATCTGTAGTCGCTTCTCAACTGTATCGAGTTGAACGCGAAATTTGCTAATATCCTGTTGTGCTGCGGGGTATGCAGATGCAAAAGAATTTGGAATTTTTTCAAGCGATACAATTGCTTGTTTGATTTTGTCACGCATTAGTCTGATTTCATTAATGTCTTGTGCTTGTTTTACATCACTTATAGTTGACATTAACGTTTGTACATTCCAAAGTAATTGTTCTTGAGAAAAACGCTTCCAACCAAACCAAACACCAGGAGTAATTAAAATTAAAATACTCGCAGTAATTGCAGTCTTTATCTGAATATGTTTTCTTCGCTGTTGGTGATGACGTTGTTTCATCAAAGCTGGATTCTTTAAACATTCCTGCGCTTCCTTGATTTTTACTTCTCCTTCCTGAATTAAACTTTCAATTTTTGGTTTTAACTGCTGACAAAACTTTAAGATGTCTAAAACTTTTTCGCTTTTATGATTAAAATCAATAAATAATTCATTTTTTTGGCTGAATTCCAATGCACTAATACTGCCGAAAAGAGCTAAAATATTTTCTAGTGTAGTAGATTTAATATAAGTAATTTTGCCGATTTCAACTGTATTAATAATGTTATTTACGTTTTTACTGATTAAAATTAAATCTTTTTGTACATCTTGAATTTGTTCAAGCTGATGCAGCATTACAGTTTTGTTAGCAAAATTAAAAGTAGTTTTAATTGTACGACTCTTAGTTTTGATATCATTTTTAATATCTTTTACTGTTTTATTTGAATTTACTTCTTCCAATGCGTCTATTAATCTTGGGTGTTGAGTACATTCTTTCCCAAATGAAACAAGATAAGTTAATTGCAGTGTAGGTTGTTCAAGAATTTGCTTGGAACTAATACATTTGTTGATAACAGATGTCACAGATTCGTATAGAGAATTATTATATAAAATAATAACTCCATTGTCATCTAAACCTAATGCGGTAATAGATTTACCAAAAACACCTAATAATGCTGTTATTACATCAAAGTTTAATGGATTATTACCTTGTTTATTAATTTTCTTTGTAACTATATTTAGTTGTGTATATAAATTTTTTAGTTGCACGTGTACATGAGACATACGATTTAAATTTTGCTGCATTACAGGAAGACTATCAAAATTTAATCTTCTTTCTGCTGTTTGAATAACATCTGCAACTTTTGCGTGTAATTGTTCAATACTAATTTTTGGTTCTTCTTCAAAAATACATTTTAAGATGTCTTTATTATTGATACAGGTATTTATAAAATTTTGGATAAATTTTGCGGGTGCTATAATTGAATTTATTTTTTGCTCATGCTCCTCACATTGTTTAATAATATCTAATAATCTATGCTGTTGGTTTTCAATATAAATAGTCACTTCATTTTTATTATTAAATTCTATTCGTGTAATTGCTGAACCAAAAATTAAGAATAACGATTTTATAGTATGATTACTAATACCCCAAAAACTTGTATTATCAACTGAAGACGATAAACTATTAAATTTATTTTTTATTTTAATTAACTGGTCTAATGCCAGCTTTACTGATGCTGCATTCTCTTTGATTATTTCTGTTTGAAGCAAGCCAAAATCTAACCGAATACTGAATGATAATTTGGATATTTGTGTAGCTAAAGACGGTAAAGTTTGGGAATGCTTCTGAATTTCCACACTCAAAACATTATCTGATCCAAGAAAACATTGAGAGCTAATCTCTTTTAGCCATGTTCCTTGCTCAATAAAAATATCAATCGTCTGTACTAAATCCGCAAAGGTTTTCTTAACCTGCCGCAGATGGTTTTCATCATGAATTGCTTCATCTAAAAAATTTTCTCCAATTTCTAAAGCGATTTCTGAACCTATTTGCGAGAATATATTATCATCATCACTACCTTTTTGACCTAGTAAAATTAAACCAATAGCTACAACACCCTTTGCTAGACGAATAGCATCAATCCGTGCAATTTCATCTTCGAGTTTTTTTAGTGTAGGTTCTAACTCACCTTTTATATGATGCAAATCTAAAATTGTTTCAGAAATTAGAATTAATTGTTTTTCAATACCATCTGGATTATGAAAATCTAATGACATCAAACTACCAAGCTTCAAGGTTTTATCAAGTATTTCATCAAGGTTGTTCATACGTTAGAACTCAAATGTAATATGTCTCAGAAATATAGTGAAGTGACTGCCTACTTTTCCGATATCCATTTCCAGAATTGGTAAGCACCAAAACCAACTACGGCCGCTGCTGCTGCTGGTGCGGCCACTGTAATAGCAACACCGGCAGCCATTCC
The DNA here is from genome assembly GCF_014299995.1 of Sphaerospermopsis sp. LEGE 00249. NCBI lineage: Bacteria > Bacillati > Cyanobacteriota > Cyanophyceae > Nostocales > Aphanizomenonaceae > Sphaerospermopsis > Sphaerospermopsis sp. LEGE 00249. The sequence continues at coordinate 8,797 of NZ_JACJUZ010000054.1, forward strand.
ACCTCCAACTGTTGCTCCAACTGCGGCTAAACCAGAAGTAATTCCAGCAGCACTCAAACCTGCAACACTTCCGGCGGCTGCAACTGTACCAACTGCTCCAGCAGTACCAGCTACTGCGCCTACAGTGGTCATAGTTCTACCAACAGCACGAGCTTCACGCTCATCATCAGGAAGACTCTCATCATCCTTTAAAACCTGATCCATAGCTACTTTTGTAATAGCAGCAGGAGCAGCACCAAGTGCGCCAATACCCGCGACTGCACCACCTCCAACAACTCCACCAACTGTAGCTAAACCTGACATAATACCAACACCACTTAACCCAGCCGCCGCACCAGCAGCACTGACAACACCAAGACTACCCGCAACTGCGGCTCCACTTCCAGATGCTCCCGCTCCCACTGCTCCTGCATTTTTTACTTGTTCGCTGGCGTGTACACCTGTTTTACACCAAGTAGCAAAGTGTTCACAATTATTATCAAATAGGTGATAAGCATCTTCTCCTAATCTGCTTTCAGCACGCCAAACCACAATATCTGGTGTATCACACTGGCCGTACTCTCTTACAAAAACCGTGTTTCCAGATGCAAAGGAAGCCCAAGAAATATGAGAAATCTTCCCATAGTTCTTTGTATAATGAATAACTGTACCATCACCGCAGTCTATACCATGATGGCTGTAAGCACCGCAATTATAGTAAACGTGATCTCCTCTCATGCTCTAGTCACCTTGAATACTCGAATTTTATGAATAACAACAAAATAAAAATGTGCCTAACGGGACTTAGGCAAAAAACACTGACAAAATAGGATCAAACGTATACTCCAATTGACCTTGACATCTTTTTGATTAGTTTGTTGGTATATCTAGGTTACAGGCGTTTTTGGTCATTTAATGTACTTATCTTACGCCGCAAAGATTTGAGTCTTGTTTTTTACTAAAAAATATTTAAGTCCCGCTAAGTTATTAGGACTTAGGCATTGAGAAATCCAGAATCTGTGTATTTTAGATTATGTCATCATTATTTAAGATTAGCAAAAATATTGGTAATTGGTAATTGGTAAAAATAAATTTATTACCTACTCACCAATCACCAATCACCAATCACCAATCACCTTTTACCGATACTGTTTTTAAACGCTGGACGTTCAGAAATTTTCTGAATATAGTTCACAACGGCTGGATATTCACTCAAATCAAGCTTGAGCATGATGGGAATATAAGCGAGTATAGATCCCACAGCCACATCGGCAACAGTGAATTCATCACCAAGTAAGAAAGGTTGCCGCCCAAAAATTTCATTCAGGGTAGTTAATAGGCGGGGCATTTCTCGCTCGCGGTTGGCTTCCACAAAAATTCCTGTAGCCAAGGTAGAATTACCAAATAAGACCCATTGGGAAAATATAGCACGTTCCTCTAGAGAAATCGGATTTTTACCATATTTTTCCGCAATATACAGCAAAATTGCCCCTGATTCCCATAGTTTCAAATCACCATCCACAATTGCTGGAACTTTGCCTATTGGGTTAATTTCCAGGTATTCAGGTTGTCGATGTTCACCTGCTTTCATATCCAAAAGGATAAATTCGTAGGGAACTTGTAGTTCCTCTAAATACCACTGCACAATTGATGCACGGCTAAAAGCGCCACCGTAAAGTTTCAACATAATAACTGCTTAAAATCAAAGAACTTTGTGAGTGTGAGAATGTTGTTTAACGTTGTCGTCTTTAGTGACAACTCTAGCGGCATTTAGCACCCGTTTGCGTTCTGTAGAATAATTAAAATCGGTTTTGGTTGTTCCTGCGGGAATCAGGGTTTGGGCTGATTCACGACGCTTGTAGGTGCGAGCAGCTGAAAATGCCCGTTGTACAAATTCATCTGCAAACTGTGCTGAATCAGGAAATCCATCAGGCAATAACAGCTTATCACCATCCAAGATACTTCCCAAAGTAGTTGCACAGGCAAGTTTGTATGAGGTAGGAATGCCTTTTAATATTGCTTCTAATGCTGCTGAGGGAATAGGTTCTATAACTTCGATTTGGTGTACTTCTCCATCTTCTTTGTAAAAGCAGGTTGCCAAGCCGATCACAATGTAATCATCGGCTGTAAGGTCTAAAGCATCTGCATAAGAAATTGTTGTTGTCATAGGAAATTTACTCAAAATTAAATTGTACTGGGCATTGGACATTGGGCATTGGGTAACTTCCGATACAAAAAAGCTAACTAATGCTAACAAAAGTTGGCTTTTTCTTCCTGTTTCACCAGTTCGACTACGCTCACTGAACTCCTAGAAGTGTCGGCACTATCTAGTCCACAGGCTAACACGATCAATCTGACCGCTTCTTGTTTTAAATTAATCGCAGCGTTTAAATCTCTGTCAATCTCAAAGCCACAGTTATCACATTTAAAAACTCTTTGAGATAATGACAGTGATGATTTCTTTTCTCCACAAGTTGAGCAAGTCTTGCTACTGGGATAATATCTATCCACAATTACTAACTTACTGCCATACAGTTGTGTTTTATATTCTAGCTGCCTTCTGAATTGATAAAAGCCCATATCTGATATAGCTTTTGATAATTTCCCATTTGCTAACATCCCTGATACATTCAAATCTTCTATCCCTATCACCGCGTGGTTTTTGCTGATATAGGTGGTGATTTTGTGTAATGTATCTTTTCTGATGTTGGCTATTTTTTGGTGTAATCTTGCTATTTTGATTTGTGCTTTTCTATAATTATTTGAACCTATGAGTTTATGGCGGTTCAAATATTGTATTCTTGCTAACTTTTTCTCATACTTTTTATAACTTTTTACGCCATCAAATATTTCTCCTGTTGATAATATTGCTAGATGATTTATTCCTAAATCAACTCCTACAAACTCTTGATTTTTCTGGGTTTGAGTCGTTCTCACCTCCAGTTTCCAAGAGATAAACCATTTATCAGCCTGTTTACTTATGGTGACAGATTTCGGTTTATATCCAGTCGGAAGAATTTCATAAGTTTTCAGCCAACCAATGACAGGAACTTTAATTTTTCTATAATCAATTTTTATTGCACCATCTAAGGTGAAAGAATCATGTTTACCCTTTTTCTTAAACTTAGGAAACCCTTTACTTTTCTTGAAGAAAGATTTAAAAGCATCTGACAAATATCTTAATGAGTATTGAGGGGCGCATTTAGATACTTCATAATACCAAGGATGGGTAGATTTAATGGCTGCTACTAACCATTTGTGTAAATCTATGGCTGTGGGAAATTTGATTTTGTCTTGAGGATTAAGTTTATTATGTAATAGTACCTGTCGACAAAGTGCTAAACCTTGATTCCAAGCGTGTCTGGCTACTCCTGCGTGTTGCGCCAGTAGTAGTCGTTGTTGCTTGTTAACTTTGAGTTGGGTTTTGAATCCTAGTAGCATACAGTGATTTTACTGTAATTCTGTGACAAAGCCAAAAGATGACAGAAAATTTTGAGCAAATGTGAGTATTTGTTAGTATTGGTTAAGAAAAAAGTAACTAGCTACTAACCCCCTGACTCCTGACTCCTGACTCCTGACTCCGGTTGGTGAGCGACTTGTATTGAGCGCAGTCGAAGTAAGTCGAAGTAAGCCGAACCACTGACTCCTGACTCCTGACTCCTGAATTATTACATTGATCAAAATTCTTTCTGGAATTGACCTTTGGAGTGATGTATATATTTTTAGGCTTATGGCTTAATTGTTTAAGTAGTTTAAATTTGTTCTTCTTCGATTAAGCCAAGACTCCTGAAACAGTGAAACAGTGAGTAAACCACTAGCAAACAAAATCCTATCATTTCATTTGATTTCACAGAGCAAGTAGCTCAGGCAGGAATATATGGATCATTACTCCTTTTTAACTTCTAATACACAGAACAATCCACTATACAAAGGCAATCATCAAAATACTGCGTATACACAAAAAACTGGCGTAAAAACTAGCAGTAAATCTTTACCAGAGGACAGCTACTTAAGGTCTTATGCTTTAAAGTTAGCTCACCAAGGGGATTACACAGAGGCGATCGCTTTGTTAAACCAATTGATTGATAGTCATCCTAACAATGCAATTGATTATAACAATCGAGGGCTAATTTATTTTCAAAGTGGTGAATGCCAAAAAGCTCTAAGTGACTACAATACAGCAATGCAGCTAAATCCTAAGTTAGCAAGTGTTTATAATAATAGAGCTAATTGCTATGCTGCTTGTGGCGAGTTCATTGCCGCACTAGCTGACTATGATCAGGCTTTAGATTTAAATCCGCGTTATGTTCGTGCTTGGATTAACCGTGGTATTACTTTGCGTGATTTAGGAGAATATCAGGAAGCAATTGATAATTTTGAGATTGCATTGTTGTTTGGTCAGCTACAAGGTAATATTTGGGCTGAACGTGGTAGGACTTATCATATTTGGGGTGACTGGAATTGTGCGATCGCTGATTATTACCGCGCCCTCACATATATCAACTGTTTAGACACCAATGAGGATGTTTCTGGTTATCGGTTGCGCTTACAACTGGAAAATTGGTTAGATGAATTGCTTCTTCCCCAAAAGACTGATTGGTAAATTTTTCACATTAAATCAGATTAAATTCAAAATTCAAAAAATTTCAATTTTTTGCTTTCTCAAATTTTAATTTTTTGTTTTAATTTTTTGGTAGCGCCCCTGCATCTTTGATTGGCTAATAGATGATAACTATCAAACTCTTCACGAATTAGCTATTGACTATTAGCTTCTGTTATTAATAGAAATTCATTTCTTGTTTATACACCCTTAAAATTACAAATCATTTCAATTTGTCTCAGGGTGTGGAATTGGATCGTTCAGTACCTTTAGTATCTGGATTAATCAGCACCACCGGAATTTGACTGGGAGCAAATCTATATGATTGTTCTTGCCTGATACTATTAGCTTGGCTGGGATCAAAATTGCGGCTAAATTCCGTCCTCAAATCATCAACACGTCCTTGCATGAGCTTGACTTCTGTGCGGATTTCTCGCAACTTATCTTGTTGTAACCAGTGATAAGGCATAAGCTGAGATAGAGCAGATACCGCTGCTGTGATAATAACCAAGTTAACGGTGATCTTGGCAGAAGTTTCTAGCGCCATGATTTGATAAGAACGTTGGTGAAGATGTTTTTTTGGTCTAGGAGCAGTTCGGTTGGGTTTAACTGGTGGTTGTAGCGGTGGTTTGGATGGTTGAAAGGCGTTCATAACAATAAAAATAGTCAGGCTGATTGAAGGGAAGCACCATTAAAAGTAAAATGGAGCTAATTGCGACTGAATTTAGCTGCCATATTACTTCATTTTTGGCAATTTTCTACAAGTATTAGGTCATAAAAAAAAATACCTGGCATACGCAGGTACATTTTTTCAAGATACTTTTGGCTAAAAGTCTCAAGATCCTGAAGATTTTACCTTGTATGGCCAGGTTGATTTAGTCTTGTGTGGGTGTCACATCTGGGAGTTACTTGTAAAGTTCAGTCGCCAAACGCCAAGCGAGAATGCCTGGAATTAAAGCTACAACTAGAGCGATGTACACTTGAGTATCTGAGATAGTCATGGTGGAAACTCTCCTAAAATTCCAATGAGATGATTAACATTTCTTTTACTACTTTTCCTTGTTTTGCCAAAATTGGGGAATATCTTGTTACAAGATGCAACAAAAACATGATTGATTGGTGATTGGTGATTGGTGATTGGGAAAAATACAAATAACTTCCCCCTGCTCCTTACTAGAAAGCTCCCCTGCTTCTTCCCCAGTCACCAGTCACCAGTCCCTATTCCCTATTCCCTATTCCCCGTTATGACTTTCTACTTGGGTATTGATTTTGGTACATCTGGCGCACGAGCGATAGTGATTGATGAAGAGGCTAGAATTGTCTCTCAAATGCGTTATCCTTGGGCAAATGTGACAAATTGGGTAAATTGCTGGAAAGACGCTTTATGGGGTCTTATAGAGGGAATTTCCCAGGAATGGCGGCGTGAAATTGGGGCGATCGCTATTAACGGTACTTCTTCTACAATCTTGCTGACTGATGCTGCTGGCCAGCCTGTAGATGCTCCCTTATTGTACAACGATCCACGGGGATCAATGATGCTCAAGGATTTGAGTAGTATTGCTCCACCTAACCACACGGTACTGAGTGCTACTTCTAGCCTGGCAAAACTGCTGTGGATGCAACAATTACCTACGTTTAATCAAGCTAGATATTTATTACATCAAGCTGATTGGTTGGCATTTCTCTTACATGGAAAATTAGGTATTAGCGATTATCACAACGCTTTAAAATTGGGTTATGACGTGGAAAATTTGCAATATCCAGAATGGCTAGAAAAAGTAGAAATTCCTGTGTTTTTACCTCAAGTTTTAGCACCTGGTACTCCCATTAGTGAAATAACTCCAGAAATTGCGGCTAAATTTGGTTTTAGGCGTGATTGCTTGGTGTGTACAGGAACAACAGATAGTATTGCGGCTTTTTTAGCTAGTGGAGCAAAATTACCAGGGGAAGCGGTAACTTCTTTGGGTTCAACCTTGGTGTTGAAACTTTTGAGTCGTACCCGTGTAGAAGATGCACGATATGGAATTTACAGCCACCGTTTAGGAGATTTATGGTTAACTGGAGGAGCTTCTAATACTGGTGGTGCTGTATTAAAACACTTTTTCACTGATGATGACTTAGTTCGCTTGAGTCAAGAAATTGATGTATCACAAGCCAGTGAGTTAGATTATTATCCTTTGTTGAAAGAAGGCGATCGCTTTCCCATTAATGATCCCCATCTACCCCCAAGACTAGAACCTAGACCAGATGATCCCAAAGAATTTTTACATGGTTTGTTATCAAGTATGGCGCGAATAGAAGCAAGAGGATATGAATTATTGCAACAACTGGGAGCAGATAAATTAAGCTATGTTTATACGGCTGGTGGTGGTGCGGCTAATTCTACTTGGACGGCTATTAGAGCTAAATATTTAAAAGTACCTGTAGTTGCATCTAATAACACCGAAGCTGCTTATGGAAGTGCGCTTTTGGCGATGCGGTGATCAAAAATAGGTGATTGGTGATTGGTGATTGGGGAGAAATATTTACCTCCTGCCTCCTGACTGCTTACATTTTCACTTTTTGTTGACAACTAACTTCTAAAGGGAGGAAAATGGTTAAAACTTCCCCATATTTGGGATTTTGACGTACAATCAACTTACCACCAATAGCTTGAAATAGATGTTTAGTAGCAGAAATATTTAAACTAATAGTTCCTGTTTCCGGCTGGAATACTAATAATTGACCTAAAGATTTACGAATTGGTAGTGTTATTGTTCTAGTTGTATCTTGACAATCTAATTGAGGTGATAATTGTAATTTGAGTTGATCACCGGCAGGAATAACTTGAACTTGAATAGAACTACCGGGGGGTAAACTGCGGGTGAAATTTTCCATTAAACCGGTGAGTACCCGATCTAGCATAGCGGGATTACTGACAACAGTTGGTAATTGCTGAGGTAAAGCCACATCTAAAGTTAAATTCCGTCGAGTTGCTGCTTGTTGCCAACGGGGGATACTTTGCTGTAAAACTTGATCCAAAGACATTGGCGTTAATTGGGTATTGCCAGATTTTGCTGTTGTACAAGTTTCTAATTCTGCGGCTTTAAATAACAACTCCATCCGATCAATTTGTTCAGTACATTCGTGATCAATAACTTGCAAACGATTAATTACAGTAGTTGGTAAATCTTGCCGCTTGAGTAGCAACCGAGTCATAGTACGAATAGTTGCCAGTGGGGTGCGGACTTCATGGGCAAAAGCTTGTAGTAATTCCACATCAGAACGGGAAGATGGTTTTGCTGATGGGGAAAGATGACTGTGGGTAGGTGGAGAGATGGGAATAGTATGTGTTGGTTTATCCGTTTCTGGTTCTGCTAATTCCTGAAGCAAAAACTGGGTAAATTGAATTATAGTTTGATAGTTTGGTGCAGTTGCCGGATATTTTTGGACTAAAGCATCCAAATCGGCAAATAATTCGGGATTAGTCAAAACCACCCTTGCGCCTAAAACTTGCCAAGCTTGCTGTACTACTTCTGGTGCAAAAGAAAATAAAAATTCTTTGTTCCCGCTGCTGTTTGCTGATAACACTAAAACCAATCTAAAATTTTCTGTGAACACCAAGCAAAACTGCTCTGCTCCTAGAGGATCGGCAGGTAATAAGGGTAAAATTGATTCTTCTGGACAGATATGATTATATTTGTAAGCATAGTCTGTAATTTGCTGCGGATCTTCCCAAGGGGATATATCCTCATTTTCTTGACTTTGGGCGATCGCACCGGAAACTTGAAACGGCATCAAAGCCAAAGGGTTAAAGGGTTGGGCAGTAAAAGTAACCGTTTTTAAACTTTTAGTTAATTTTGGCTGACTAAATAAGGGTGCTGGTGCTGTTAAAACTAAACCTTGAGTTAAACCTTGGGTTAAACCTTGAGTGATGTCAGATGTCGTAGTTGCCAAGGTATTGAGGAGGAGATGTTCTGTAGCTGCTAAACTGATGCGCCATTGCTGCTCTGCTTTAGCAGATGAACACTCAGCCTTATTTGATCGGCTTGCGGCTAAAACTTCTCTCAAACTTGGCAAAATCCATTCGTACACAGGTTTTCACCTCTCGATTAACGAGTATCTAAAATCTAATTGACGAGCATCTCACAGCAGCTAAAGTAGACACTGCACTATATACTTATGAGGTTATAGTCTTTTCTGCATTAGTGATAGTAGTAGAACCGAACAATTGAGTAGGAATTTCCCTGGCGATGATGGCTATCTTGATGAAAATCAAGCTGGGATAAAACCTTGACAGGATATGATTACAACTTTCCTTGTTTGTTGACTTAATCTAGCGGCATTCGCAACATATTGTTACAATATTTAACAGCGTTTATCTTACTGGTGGCTTTTTGATGATGGTTAAGAGTCTTCCCCCTAGTTCTCGTTCTACCGTGGAGGACAGTCGCGGAAGCGAATTGTCCTTAATTGAAGTAATACCAGAAAATAGTACAGAAGTCTTAGTGATCAATTCACCAAAATTCTCAGCAAAGCATAAGCAGACAGTATTGGCTGAAAATGAACCTGAGACACTGCGTTATGATCCTGAAGAGATTCAAGCACATTACCAAAGCCAAACTTTACAGGTTCTGGGGCGGATTTTAACAGTTTTACGACCTACGTTGTCATATCTTTTCGGGATTTGGTGGGATAAGCAACGGGGAATTGTGGTGAAAAATGATCGTCGTCGGGCAGTTCAACTGCGAGAATTATTAACAAAATTAGGTCCTGCTTATATTAAAATTGGACAGGCTTTGTCTACCAGACCGGATTTAGTTCCTCCTATATATTTGGAAGAATTAACTAAATTACAAGATCAATTACCATCGTTTCCTAATGAAATAGCTTACCAGTTTATTGAGGAAGAATTAGGAAGTCGTCCAGAGGAGATTTACGCGGAACTTTCAGCAGAACCAATTGCTGCTGCGTCTTTGGGACAAGTTTATAAAGGTAAACTCAAAACTGGCGAAGAGGTAGCAATTAAAGTCCAGCGTCCAGATTTGCGAGAAAGAATTACCATTGATTTGTACATTTTACGCAAGTTAGCTGGATGGGTGCAAAAAAATGTAAAACGGGTTAGAAGTGATTTAGTTGGGATTTTGGATGAATTGGGCGATCGCATTTTTGAAGAAATGGACTATATCCATGAAGGTGAAAATGCTGAACGCTTTTTTGAATTATATGGACATATCCCAGATATTTATGTACCAAAAATTTACTGGGAATACACCAACCGTCGCGTTTTAACGATGGAATGGATTAATGGTATTAAATTAACTCAAACGAGGGAAATTAAAGAACTAGGAATAGATGCACGTTATTTAATTGAAGTAGGTGTGCAGTGTTCCCTGCGTCAATTATTAGAACATGGATTTTTCCATGCTGACCCCCATCCTGGTAATTTGTTAGCTACCTTTGATGGTAAGTTAGCTTATCTTGATTTTGGGATGATGAGCGAAATTAAACCGCCCCAACGTTATGGTTTAATTGAAGCTATTGTTCACGTTGTTAACCGTGATTTTGATTTATTAGCACAAGATTACGTCAAATTAGAATTTCTTTCCCAAGAAACAGATTTAACACCGATTGTTCCCGCTTTTGCCAAAGTTTTTGCTAATGCCCAAGGTGCGAGTGTCGCAGAACTAAACATTAAAAGCATTACTGATGATTTATCAGCATTAATGTATGAGTATCCTTTCCGCGTACCTCCCTATTACGCTTTAATTATTCGTTCTTTGGTGACATTGGAAGGGATTGCTATTTATATAGATCCGAATTTCAAAGTTCTCAGTGAAGCTTATCCTTATGTTTCTAAACGACTGTTAACAGATCCAGCTGATGAATTAAGAACTTCATTGAAAGATTTATTATTTAAAGATGGTAAATTTCGGTGGAATCGTTTAGAAAACTTGTTAAAAAATGCCCGTAATAGTCAAGATTACGACTTTAATTTAATCATGAATCAGAGTGTAGAATTTCTCTCTTCTGAACGCGGTGTATTTATTCGTGATAGGTTAGTAGATGAGTTTGTGAATGGGCTGGATGCGGTAAGTAAAAACGTTTTACATAATTTTACTTTTTTACTCCGAGAAAGGGTAGGTTTAACAGCAGTTAATGAAATGCCTGGTGCAAGTGTTGAACAACAACAAACTTTAGAACATATTAAACGAATTTTAGGAATTCTCCGAGAAACGAGAGGTTTTGATCCTGCTAAACTTGCTCCCCAAGTAGCGCAGGTACTTTTTAATCCAAGAGTACATTATTTAGGACAACAAATTGCTAATCGTTTTACGCAAAAAGCCGTAGCTAGGTTAATTCGGCAATTATTAGCAGAAGAGGAAATTGGGTGATTGGTGATTGGTGATTGGTGATTGGGAATCATATAATTAATTACCCATTATCAATTATCAATTACCCATTATCAATTATCAATTACCCTCTTGATGTCCATTGTGGTCACGTTGAATACTTTCTTGTAGGGCTTGAATTTGTTCACGACGGGCTTCTAATTCCAAAGTGCGACGGGCTAAATCTTGATTTTGCAAGGTTAAAGATTGTCGCCACTGTTCCGCTTTTTCTGCTTCCTGTTGTAAAAATTCTGGGGTAATACCAGTTTTGAGGTAAGTTTGCACTAAATAAAGTACCCAACTGGTAGCATCTTCAATTGTTGCTATTTCACCTGTAGGAGAAAGTTCGACTAATACCAGCACTTTTTCGTTCATGATGCTTCCTTTTGCCAGAAGAATACAAGTATCTTCAGAAAGAATAGACCATAAATATTCAGATTCCTGACGTGCTAATAGGCGTAATTGATATTGCCCTAAAAAATCATTTTTACATATTTGAGCTAGATACAACATAGTAATTCAAAATTGAGGAATAGGGAATAGGGAATAGGGAATAGGGAATAGGGAATAGGGAATAGGGAACAGGGAACAGGAAAAAATAATTACTGTCACCTGTCACCTGTCACCTGTTATAAAGTACGCAGACGTTCCTGCAAAATTTCCGCTTGTTTTTGTGCTTCTGCTAAAGCATCTCTGGTAGTTTGTACCACATCTGCGGGAGCTTTATCTACAAAGTTGGAATTACTCAATCTTCCAGTTAAAGCTTTAACTTCCGCTTCAACTTTATTCAAACTTTTCTCTAATTTCGCCCGCAATACTTCAACATCAACTACTCCAGTTAAGGGAATAACAATTTGCACAGTACCCACAACTCCGGAAATAGAATTTTCTTTTTCCTGTGCAGGTTCTTTTTCTTCTTCCTGTGTGGTAGCAGGTTCTATTTCTGTTTCTGTTTGTGTTTCCTTCGCTGGGAAATATTTAGCAAATAATTCTTTTCTGGCTTTACCATTGAGTAGATAACGGACTACAAACCAACCTGCATAAAATAAACCCACTGTTTCAAAGAAACTACCAAAAATGGGTATCCGTAAAGATGTATTGCCGACAAAAATAACGACTCTGAGAGTAACTAACACCGCCAGAATTAAACCAATATTTTTCAAAGTCCGCCAATAGGAACTACTGAAAAGTTCTTTATTTTTGGGTAATTCTGTTGTTGCTTCTGTTGGTGATCCTGTTGGTGCTTCTCCAGTATTTTCTGGAGTGCTTTCTAGGGAATTGGGAGCATTAATAGTTAATGTTTCTACCTTGGCTAAATCTTTGATATATGCTTCCGCAATTGTCAGAATTGACCTTTCTTTTTCACTTTCACTTTGCAAATTTGCGGTAATTTTTGCCCCTGGTTTAACATCAGCTTCCGCCCGTAAATTACGGATAGTGCGGATAGTATTAATTAACAAATCAAATTGTTCTTCTAAGCTAGAATCAATTAAATTTGTATCCGCTTCTGGATAAGCTTGTAAAGCTAAAACTTGGGGATTTTCGGCTGGTTGTTGGGTGAGAGTTTGCCAAATTTCTTCGGTAATATGGGGCATGAAAGGATGTAATAACTTTAATACCCCTTCCAAAACGTAGGCGATAATTTGTTGGGCAATTTTCCGAGATGCGGGATCTGCATCTTTTTGTAATCTGGATTTTACTAATTCAATATACCAGTCACAAAAATCTCCCCAAATAAACTCATAAAGTCCTTTGGCTGCTTCCCCTAAACCATAATTATCAATGTAGTTATTTGTTTGTTTAACTACTTGATGATAACGGGAAAGAATCCATTTATCACTGAGTTCTATGGGTTCTGGTTTACCTAATTGGGCTGGAGTTTGTCCATCCAAATTCATCATGACAAATCGGGCAGCATTCCAGATTTTATTAGCAAAATTTCGAGATGCTTCTACAGAGATAGATTCATCTTTTTTGCGGTCATATTCTAAGCGAATATCTTGACCTGCACCGACTACTTCTTTAACTAATGTATAACGCAGGGCATCAGTTCCATATTTATCAATCAACAATAATGGGTCAATGCCATTGTTTGCTGATTTGGACATTTTCTTATTATTTTCATCCCTCACTAAACCGTGAATATAAACGGTTTTGAAGGGCATTTTTCCGGTAAAATGTCCTGCCATTAAGGTCATTCTTGCTACCCAGAAAAAGATGATATCAAATCCTGTAACTAGGGTAGCGTTGGGGTAGTAGGTTTCTAAGTCTTTGGTTTGTTCTGGCCATCCTAATGTGGAGAAAGGCCATAAACCGGAGGAAAACCAGGTGTCTAAAACGTCGGGGTCTTGTTCTAGTTTGACTTCTTCGCCAAATTGGGCTTTAGCTTTTTCTAATGCTTCATCTGCGGTTTTAGCAACAAAGAAGGGTGTGGTGTCGGTAATTTCTCCGCCGGTTTCGCTAACTGCATACCAAGCGGGTATTTGATGACCCCACCATAATTGACGGGAAATACACCAGTCACGCAGATTTACTAACCAATCACGGTAAACCTTTCTCCAGCGTTCGGGGACAAATTCGGGGGAGTTTTGATTGTCTAGAAAATCTAGGGTTTTGTCAGCGATGGGGCGAATTTTGACAAACCACTGGGTTGAAAGTAGGGGTTCTACGGGGACTTTTCCGCGATCGCTATAGGGTACTGTATGTTTATAGTCTTCTATTTTGACCAGTACACCGTCGGCTTCTAAACGAGCAACTACATTTTTTCTAGCAACAAAGCGGTCTTGTCCTTGGAACTCTCCCGCATTTTCGTTAAGCGTGCCGTCTTTGTTCATGATATTGATAAACGGCAAATCATGACGCTTACCCATTTCAAAGTCGTTAGGGTCATGGGCAGGAGTGACTTTAACGCATCCTGTACCGAAAGCGGGGTCAACTAATTCATCACCAATAATCGGTATTTCCCGATTCATGATGGGTAAGGTGAGAGTTTTACCAATTAAATTTTTATACCGTTCATCTTCCGGGTTAACCGCAACTGCCGTATCACCTAACATGGTTTCGGGTCTTGTGGTGGCGACTTCTACAAAACCAGAACCATCGCTGAGAGGATAACGGAAGTGCCAAAGATTACCATTTACCTCTTTGGGTTCGACTTCCAAATCAGACACCGCAGACTGAGAAGCGGGACACCAGTTAACTAAGTAATTACTCCGGTAAATTAGACCTTCTTCATAAAGACGGATAAATGCTTCTAAAACAGCTTTTGATAAACCTTCATCTAGGGTGAAGCGTTCCCGCGACCAGTCCACGGAAACACCCAAACGGCGTAATTGATTGACAATTGTACCACCTGATTCAGCTTTCCATTGCCAAGCCCGTTCTAAGAATTTTTCCCTACCTAAGTCGTAGCGAGTTTTACCTTCTGCTTTGAGTTGTTTTTCCAGAATGGTTTGTACTGCTATACTTGCGTGGTCAGTACCAGGTAGCCAAAGAGCGTTTTTACCCTTCATTCTTTGATAGCGAATGATGGCATCAATCAACGCACTTTCAAATGCGTGACCCATGTGTAAACTGCCGGTGACGTTTGGGGGCGGAATAACAATACAGTAGGGTTCACCGGGGTGGTTGGGGTCTGCTTTGTAGACTTGGTTTTCTTCCCAGAATTTTTGCCATTTCGCTTCTGTGGAGAATGATTCGTAAACACTGGGGAGATTTGGTATAGTTGCGGTCATGCTGGGAATTATCAGTTTTTTAGGACTCTGATCAATTTTGCCATAAGGTAGCATGGATGGTGATTTGTTACGAACCGCAAAGTTCGCAAAGTTCGCAAAGTTGGAATATTCGTAAGTTTTGGCAATGTGAGATGATGCGGTTTGTGGTCTGTTGGTTTTATTGCCACAGTAAGTATATCAAAAACATGATAGAATATTATTGAATAATAAGAGTGAAAAATATGAACAAAGAAGCAATTCAAAAACTCAGAAACATAATGGATGAAACCAGTAAAGAAGCACTAGCTAAAGGCTTAACTCCTGAAATTTTAGAATCTATTTTACAAGATGATGAATAAACACCGTTTTATTGGTGATACACGGTAAGCTACTGATAAAATATCAATTTTTATTCTAACTGTTTCAATAGCTGAGATACTAACAACACAGGTATGACTGAATTAGAAAAACCTTTGATATCACGAGTAACAATTGCATCTAAACTTTGATCAACTGCACAGTAAATTTGAACTGCATCTTCAAAGTCTGTTAACCCAGATGTAAAAGCTGCTTCTAAAATAGCCCGGTTAACAGGAGAAATAACCATAATATCTAATATGTTTGAAATCGCTTGTCTAGCAAGTTGAAGACTTTGGGTTTGTCTACGAGCAATGTAGAAAATATCTGTTAGTGTTGTTGCAGTGACATATCCGATTAATTGCCCAGAAGCAATTGCTTGAAATAGCATTTCTGCATCTTGTAAAAACGGCTCTCTTTCTAAGAAGTAATCTAGAATAATGTTAGTAGTTAGTATCAATGAGAATTTTCACTACAGATACTTCTCCTCTTTATGTTCTGCTAACATTGCTTTAACTTGTTCATCATTTGGTGCTGGTTGATTGGTTTTTAGTAAACCTTTCATTTGTTTGATAATGCGAGTTTTTTCTGACTGTTGGTTAGGTTGATTTTGCAAGGATTCGATAATTGCGCGAACGAGTTCTAGGCGATCGCTCTCCGATAATTTACAGGCTTTATCTTTCAGTTCTTGTAGAGACATAGAGGGTATTTTACTACGATTTAGGTTTGTTCTCAAATTCAAGTTTTGAACGATAGAAAGAAACATCAAATTCCATAAAGAAATTAGTTTGTCCCAAAATTAAGGGTGCATTTGGTTTACTCACCCATGCAAAAGCCAAATTAACTGAGGGAAATTCACCTATTTCAGCAGTAGCAAAAAATGGCATAGCTGCTTGACTGAGATTACCTGCTAATTGGATAATTGCCTTTCTACTATCCCAGATTCCACCTAACTGAAGCCCTATTTCATAGGGTAAAACGTTGATAGTAGCACCACTATCTACTAAACCTAAAACTTCTATTATTTGATCACCTTTACGTACAATTAAGGGAAGTCTGGGTAAACTATCAAATTCATTTTGACTGGGATCTGTTGTTGAATATTTAAACCGCATAAACTTTAATCATTAGCAATAGATTGATTTAGTTCTTCCATGAGGATTTTTCCAGCACCGAAGCTGTTATCAGGAGTTGCTAGGTAATATGTTTTGAATGGTTCTAAGGGAGAAATATCTTCTGTAGAGTCTAACTCTTCTGCAAGAATGCGAATTAATTTAAGTTTTTCGGATGCTGAAAGTTGTTGAATTGATGGTAGTAATTCGGTTAGTGTCATATTTTGCTTGTGGTGAGATTTATCCTATTGTATTGTAGCTGGTTTATCGAAAAGTAATACATTTAGTATGATTTGGCGATCGCACTTACCAAAATCACATCACAAGCGATCGCACAAAAACTAATTTTTCAGGTTACTTATTTAGTATCATTTTCTTTTTCTATATTTAAATACGTTTTTGACCTGTAATCTAAAGCTCTATAATACATTTCAGTAAAGTATTC
Source organism: Sphaerospermopsis sp. LEGE 00249 (assembly GCF_014299995.1). Taxonomy (NCBI): domain Bacteria; kingdom Bacillati; phylum Cyanobacteriota; class Cyanophyceae; order Nostocales; family Aphanizomenonaceae; genus Sphaerospermopsis; species Sphaerospermopsis sp. LEGE 00249. The sequence continues at coordinate 25,374 of NZ_JACJUZ010000054.1, forward strand.
TGCTAATTTTCGATTATATTTTTTGTGATCATTAATAATTGCTTGTAAATCACTATCACCCAAAAAATTTTTAAAAAATAACCAACCTAATAAGTGGGGAGTAGTTTGTACTAATCTAGTATCCATAACTTCACTAGCCAGTTTTCTAGCACCTTGATCATCTGTTAAGAAAGCTTGGTTTGTTTTCTTGGCAAATACAATGGAAGCTAACTCTCCTTTCCCTAGTCGTTTCCGTTTTTCAAGAATTGAAACTTCTTGTAAGTCTTCAAGTTCTAGATTGTAGTTCTTAACTTTTCCATCTTCAGTTGCTTTTCGGAAAATCTTTTGTAGTTCACGTGCTTCTGGTGTAGGATTTTTTCTTGGATTATGCAAACACTCATAATATACAAAGCTAGTACAACAGAAATGACATCCTGCGGATTGAGCAGCTACGTAAAGAAGTTGGGATGAGAAAATATTATCAATAGCACATGAATCAACAACATTTAGTTTTTGAAATTCAGATGGATTAATCGCCATATTTTAAAGTTTGTCCGTAAATATTTGCAATATTTTGTAATTCATATTCATCAACTAAAAGCATTTCTGCTAATCTACCTGCTGATATGAACTTTTGATAATAAGCATCAAAGCATAGTTTTACATAAAAAGTTGATAGACCTCTTTTTAGTAATTCTTCTTTACGCTGTCTAGATCCTGTTGATAAATCTTCGGGTAATTCTGGATCAACTTTCATATATGATGGTACTATGACCGATTTTACTTGTGCTTCATCAGATATTAGATTAGCACTCTTCAACGCATAAGCTAAGGCTTGTGTGCTAACCTTTAATTTACTTGCCCACTCAATAGCCTTATCAGGATTCCAACTTGTAGAATCTGGAATGTTGCTTAGGAACTCTGGAGGCATCAGATAACGAGATGCAAATGTATTTGCTCTAACTTCAACAAGAGTTTTTTTATCTGAATCAAGGGAAAGAACAAAATCTTTTTCTTCATCTAAAATTGCATGAGCAGATTCATGTGCTACCGTAAATCTTTGTCTATAAATATCTTCACTGTAATTAACTAGCACACACTTACCAGCTACAGGATGTTTAATATATAGACCAGAAATATTTGAGTTGCCTAATTCACGACGGAAAATATGAAATCCTAAACGGCGAAAGTCATCATAAATATTACTGCTTACTTGATTCACAGAATATCCTAAATGCTCTCGTAGCTTTTTTGCTGCTTGTTCCCCATGATCTATGAAGTATTTTCCTTGCGGAATAAAGCTAAATGGTTTGTAGTCTCTCCTGAAAATTAAACTTAATAAAAAATCTTCACACTCGCACAGAAAAAGAAATTCTTGCACAGCCCAACGGTCTTCTTTTGAGAACTCATCACCATGCTTTCTAAATAAAATTTCAGTTTGCTCAAAAGGTGCTAGTTTTTCATTTGATATAAAGAACTGGTAATCACATTTATAATAATCTGCTAATATCAAAACCTCATCACCTGTTGGTTTTTTCTCCCCATTTTCAAGAGCAGTTAAAGATTGTATTGAAATACCAGTTGATACTGAAATTTCATCTAGTGAATTTTCAAACTGCGCTCTGTATTTTTTCAATTTTGAACTGAATAGGGCAAGATCAAATGTCATACAACTAATTCCCCATAACGCAATTCTCTAAATCAATTAAAGCATCAGTATCAAAAAATAATTCAGCAGTTTGGGAAATATCCTCAAACTGCCAAAACACCATTTTATACTAAACTTCCCGATTCCGCAATCTTTCTAACAACTCCTCACGGGATAAACTACCCAAAGACAAAAGCAACTGAGTGCGTTCAGCAATAGGAAACTTAGCAATCTTTTCCACCGCATCAGATAACTCAGCATCTAAACTACCAAACCGCCCTTCCAACAAAGAAGTTATCAATAAAAGTTGTCCTTCCTGTCTTCCTTCCTGTCTTCCTTCTTGCTTTGCTTCTTGTCTCCATTCTTCCCGTTGTTGTAAATAAGCTGGTGATAAGTTCATAATCTCTTCCTCCTCTTCTCTACTTAAATTATCTCTCAATTCTAAATTCTTGCGCCAGTCGGCTAAAATTTCTAACAAATTCTCCCTAAAAGGGTTGTTTTCAGGTAAAGTCGTTAACTCCTCTACTGCTCTTTTTTGTGTTCCTCCTTTCCCTAAAACTCTTAACCATAAAGTATCCTCATTTTCTGGTAATTGATGAATCACAACTATTGCTGTTTTCAAAATATCATGCAGAAAATAAATACCCTTAACCCAATCTTCTCCTATCTCATTTGCACCTAATCCTTTAATCATGCGAGGTGAGAAAGTTGGTGTTAAAATCCATAACATCGGAAATTCTGATTCAGCAATATTTTGGTTTTCTCGTTTCGCCCTCCTGACAATATCGCCATGAACAGCATATAATTTGAGTAAACAACTGCGAATTTCTATTTCTGATGGTGGGTTACGAAAAACCTCAATTAAACATTGAGTTTTGGCGATTTTACCTAATAAACCCAAAGGTAAATTTTCCTGAGTGGGTGTAGGAAAGGGTTCAAACCAAACATCAATTTCTTGAACTTCGCTTTTCACCTTTTCGCTTTTTTTGATTATTCCTACAGGTGTTAATAATTCCTCTAGGTATTCTTTAGCAAATTGATCGTGAGTTTGTCGAGTCATTTGATGATATTGAAAATCACATTTTTCCAAAAATCACACTAAACATGAAAAATATTGTATAATAATCATGTTACTATAAAGTTATACTTTTAATAGTAGTTAACCCCAAGAAGTAAAACAAATGTTACAATCAATCGAAGGCATTTATCAAGACGGAAAAATTGAGCTAACCGAAATGCCAACCGGCATCAAAACAGCGCGAGTAATTGTAACTTTTATTGATGCAAATGCTTCTGTAGATTTGTCATCTCGTGGGATTAATGAAGAACAAGCTGCAAATTTAAGAGCTAGATTGCAATGTTTTGCAGAAGATTGGGAACAACCAGAAATGGAAGCTTACGATGCCTTATAATCGTGGTCAAGTAGTGCTGGTTTTGTTCCCAGACTCAAACTTAAAAACTGCTAAACGTCGTCCTGCTTTAGTGGTTCAATCTAATAATATTTGTACTGGTTTATCGCAAACTATTATAGCTATGATTACTAGCAATGTTTCCCGTGCTGGACACCCTAGCAGAGTTTTTGTGAATATAGCAACACCACCAGGAAAACAAACAGGATTAGTTAGCGATTCTGTGATTATGACAGATAATCTAGCAACTGTTTTAGATACAGAAATTGATAAAGTGATTGGTTTTTACTCAGAAATGTCTTTAGTAGATGCAGCACTCAGACATACATTGGAAATTTAAAATTAGACATTTAAAATTGTGTTGTGTCTGCCAGAGAATTTCTGCATCTTGTAACAATGGCAATCGCTCCAGGTTTAAAAATCTCTAAAATCAGATGTTTACCATTGCTGAACGATATACAGTTGATGGTAAATTTAACTACTTATTAAAATTCTTATTAAACAACTGTTTAGCCTGTTCATAAACCTGAATATCAATAACAACTATCCCATTCTCCTGAGCATAATTTTCAATCTTCTTCCGTGCAAAAGGACGCACAAAAAAAGGAATTTCTTTGATTTTCGCTTCCGCTTCCGCAGTCCATTTTATTTGTTCACTCATAGATTTTTAGGTTGTGAATGATGTGACAGATTTCGATTTATGCACAGTTACAAAAATACAGCATTTTTAATGTATTTCTTCAATCTTCTTTTTCTCTTCTTTCTTCCTTTGCGTCTTTGCGCCTACCCTGCGGGATCTCCTCACGGAGATTGCGTGAGATATAAAAATCTGGTTCACGAAAATCACTATAATATCGTTACCAGGTTTAACCCAGTAACGATATTTAACCAGAACTATTTTAGCATTGTTGCGCTACAGGTTCTTTAGCCAAAAATTCTTCTAACTCAGTTAAAGCCTCATCTTCAATCTTAGTCTGCATCGGACAGAACTTAGGACCACACATAGAACAAAACTCAGCCTTTTTATAAACATCATCAGGCAAAGTTTCATCATGATATTCCCTAGCTCGCTCAGGATCTAAAGATAACTCAAATTGACGATTCCAATCAAAATTATACCGCGCTCTAGACAGTTCATCATCCCGATCTCTAGCACCAGGGCGATGTCTCGCAATATCCGCCGCATGAGCAGCTATTTTATAAGCTATTAACCCATTACGCACGTCTTCAGCATTAGGTAAACCTAAATGTTCTTTAGGTGTCACATAACATAACATGGCAGTACCATACCATCCCGCCATTGCTGCACCAATGGCTGAAGTAATATGATCATAACCAGGAGCAATGTCTGTAACTAAAGGACCAAGAACATAGAAAGGAGCTTCTGAACACTCCTCCATTTGCTTGCGGACATTGAACTCAATTTGATCCATAGGAACGTGACCAGGACCTTCCACCATTACCTGTACATCATGTTCCCATGCTCTGCGGGTGAGTTGACCTAAAGTTTTCAGTTCTGCTAACTGCGCTGCGTCTGTTGCATCATGGGTACATCCAGGACGCAGAGAGTCGCCTAAACTGAAAGTAACATCATATTTCTTAAAAATCTCAATGATGTCATTGAAATGGGTGTACAGGGGGTTTTGTTTGCGGTGCAGCAACATCCACTTAGCCAAAATACCGCCACCACGGGAAACAATACCTGTGAGACGAGTTTTCACTAAAGGTAAATGTTCTATCAACAAACCCGCGTGGATGGTTTGATAGTCTACCCCTTGTTGAGCGTGTTTTTCGATGATGTGCAGAAAGTCGTCAGCGGTGAAGTTTTCCATTCTGCCATGGACGCTTTCTAAAGCTTGGTACACTGGAACAGTACCGATAGGAACAGGTGAAGCTTTGATAATAGCGGTACGAATTTCATCTAAATTACCACCACCTGTGGACAAGTCCATCACGGTATCAGCACCGTATTTGATAGATAATCTTAATTTTTCCAATTCTTCTTGAACATCGGAAGAATTAGGAGATGCACCAATATTGGCATTGACTTTACATTTAGAAGCGATACCTATAGCCATCGGTTCTAGGTTAGTGTGATTAATATTCGCAGGTATCACCATTCTTCCCCGTGCTACTTCTTCGCGGATCAGTTCAGGAGGAAGGTTTTCCACCTTAGCGACGTGGTACATTTCCTCAGTAATTACACCTTGGCGAGCGTAGTGCATTTGTGTAACATTACCCTGTCCACGTCGCTTGGCTATCCATTCAGTTCGCATACAATAATCCTCAATATACAGCTTCCCTACGCTGGTATTACCCAGTCTCAGGTGTTAAGGGTTTGATCTCAGCTTGGCTTTCACAAGCACCCCTAGCATCAATGGAATTTTAGCATTTTAATGATCAGCAAGGGGAGGGGGTTAATATTTTTTGGTATTTTGGTATTTTGGTGTGTGAAAGTGCAATATTCCTCAATTTGGATGAAAATAGGTATAAATTTCCTGTGCTAATCTCGGTCCAATTCCCGAAACTTCTGTTAATTGTTGTGGTGTAGCTTGACGGATATAATCAACGGAGCGAAAATGAGCTAGTAGTAACTTTTGTCGATGGTGTCCTAAACCGGGAATTTCATCTAAGCGCGACCTTTTCAATTTATCACTTCTTTGTTGTCGATGAAAACTCACAGCAAACCGATGTGCTTCATCTCGCAACCTTCGCAATAATTGTACTCCTGGTTGTTCTGCATCTGTTTCTAAAGGTAAAGACTCACCGGGTAAAAAGATTTCTTCCCGTTTTTTTGCTAAACTCACAACACGCAAGTCTGCTAATAAATTCATTTCTTCTAAAATAGATACTACCGCAGATAATTGACCTTTACCACCATCAATCATAATTAAATCTGGCCAGTCAGAATTTCCTAATCTTGGTAATTTTGGATCTTCAATATATTTCCTAAATCTTCTGTGAATCACTTCTGCTAAACTGGCAAAATCATCAGAATGTCCAATACTCACATTGGGATTTTTAATTTTATAATGACGGTAATATTGTTTTGCTGGTAAACCATCAATAAATACCACTTGAGAAGCTACTGCATTACTTCCTTGAATATGAGAAATATCATAACCTTCAATGCGGTGAGGTAAGTCTGGTAAATCAAGAATTGCTGCTAAATCTTCTAAGGATTTTTGATTACTATTACCCAATTTTTGCATTCTTTGTAATTCAAATTGGGCGTTTTTTTCTACCATTTCTATTAATTCTGCTTTTGTTTGTCGCAAAGGTGCAATAATATTTACTTTTCTGCCTTTTCTTTGTGTTAAAATTTCTGCTAAAATTTCCCCATCGGGTAATTCATGTTGTACTAAAATTTCACTAGGAATTTCTACACTATCTGCTGTTTGATAATGTTCTTCTAATACTCTTTGTAAAATTGCTCCTGGTTCAGCTTGGGAGTTAGCAATAAACGCTAATCTTCCGACTAATTGACCTGCACGAATTTGAAATAATTGAATGTATGCGTGTTGATTATCTGCGGCTAAAGCAATGGCATCTCTTGATACTGTATCATCAGGTAAGGATACTTTTTGCTGTGCAGTTAAGGATTTTAAACCAATAATTTGATCTCTGATTTTAGCTGCGGTTTCAAAATTCAATTCTTCCGCTGCTGCTTCCATTTGTGTTGTTAAAATATCTATTAATTCCTGAGTTCTTCCTTGAAATACCATTGCTATTTTTTGGATAATTGTCCGGTATTCTTCAGGAGAAATTAACTGTTGACAAACTCCAGGACAACGACCAATATCATAATTTAAACAAGGACGATCTTTAAATAAAGGTTGGGGTCTTTGTTTTTGGGGAAAAATGCGTTTACACAGGTGCAGAATTTCCCGTAATAAACCTGAGTCTGTGTAAGGTCCGTAGTATTTATCTTTTTTATCTTTGGGTTTTCCCAGTTGACGTTTACGAGTAATAAAAATGCGCGGATACTCCTCGGACCAGGTAATGCAGAGATAAGGATATTTTTTATCGTCTTTTAATAAAACATTAAAATAAGGTTGATGCTGTTTGATTAAATTTGCTTCTAATGCTAATGCTTCCGCTTCGGTATCAGTGACAATAAATTCAATTTCCGTCACTAATTTAACCATCGTGTTAATGCGTTGAGTCTTATTAGTGTAGTCACGGAAATAGGAACGAACACGCGATCGCAATTTGCGAGATTTACCTATATAAATAATGCGATCGCTTTCATCCCGCATTAAATAAACCCCTGGTGCTGGGGGAATTTCTGCTAAACGGGTTTCTAGTTCCTCTGGTTTTTTAACTAAGGGTAGAGTTTGGGATGATACTGTCACGGCTAATGTTAGGTAATTTTACAAATAAATACCTCTCTTTATTTTAAGAAATATTTTTAATGTCATCTAATTTTTGATGAAGATGCGATGAATTATATAACGAACCGCAAAGGACGCAAAGCACACAAAGAAAGCCAGAAAACCAGGGAATAAATTCCCTGTCTTATAGCTAAAGTCAGTTAAAACCGACTATTTTGCAAAGATTATGGTTTCTCAAACGCTAGAATTAATAAATTCAGCAATTCTATCTACCGCAGTTTCTAATATCTGTGGTTCTTGCACCAACGCAAAACGCACATATCCTTCCCCTGCTGAACCAAAACCAGCACCCGGAGAAGCAGCTACACCAGTTTGTTTAACTAACTCTGTACAAAATTTGATAGAATTATTACTCCAAGGTTCTGGTAATTTTGCCCAAATATACATAGTTGCTTCTGGTGTGGGAACGTTCCAACCAATGCGGTGTAAGGCATTGATGAAAGCATCACGACGTTGGCGGAAAATAGCAACTGATTTTTTTACACCGTCTTGATTGCCTGTAAGTGCAGCGATCGCCCCGTTTAAAATTCCCAAATATTGATTAAAATCAACGGTGGCTTTAACCTGTTTTAAAGCTTGAATTAATTGAGCGTTACCAATGGCGTAACCAATGCGGAAACCACCCATATTATAAGATTTAGACAAGGTGAAAAATTCAATAGAAACGCTTTTTTCAGGGTCAGCTTGTAAAATTGAGGGAACTGAGGATTTTAGATTTTGGATTTTGGATTTTGGATTGAAAGTTTCGTCCTGGGTAAATACTAAATCTACGTAGGGGAAATCATGGACTAAAACAATGTTATGCTTTTTACAAAAAGCTACAGCTTCTTGAAAGAAAGATAAAGGAGCGATCGCACTGGTAGGATTATGGGGATAGCTTAACACCATCAGCCGTGACTGAGCTAAAACTGAAGCGGGAATATCAGTCAACACTGGTAAAAAATTATTTTCTGCCTTTAAGGGCATTGGGTAAATTTGCCCACTTGCTAAATAAACTCCTCCTGCATGGGAAGGATAACCAGGGTCTAATAACAACGCAAAATCACCAGGATTGAGAATTGCTAAAGGTAAATGTGCAGTTCCTTCCTGAGAACCAATCAAAGGTAAAACTTCTGTTTCTGGGTCAACTTTAATACCAAATTTTTGCTCATACCATTGAGCAGCAGCTTGACGAAATCCTTGAGTTCCTCGAAACAGCAAATAACCGTGAGTGCTAGGATCATCAAGAGATTTGGCGATCGCATCAATAATATGATTATCTACTGGTAAATCAGAAGACCCCAGAGACAAATCAATTAATTTTTTTCCAGCAGACACAGCTAGAGCCTTAGCCCTGTCCATATCCGCAAATACATTAGCTTGTAGAGGTTGTAAACGTTGTGCAAATTGCATTTTAGTCATTAGTCATGGGTCATTAAGCTGTTGTGCATTTAATTTGTATAAGTGGAACAGGCATCTTGCCTGTTAAACAAGAGTTCAGAATATTAGGATTATACAATTTAGCTGTGTAACAGCTTAGTAATTAGTCATTAGTAATTAGTCATTGGGCAAAATCAAGTCAAAAGTCAAAAGTCAAAAAATAGGGAACAGGAAAGAGGAAAGGGAGCAAGGAGGAAAATAGCTCTCTTCTGCCTCCAGTCCCCAGTCCCCAGTACCTGACCATTTACTAATTACTATTTAAATGCTGATCCAAAAGACTGAGTAATTGATCTTTGCTGATAACTCCCTCAGTCGATTCTAGCAGTTGCTTTTCTTTAATTAACCTGAGTGCAGGGACACCTTCCACCTGATACCGTTTTACAGTTAGGGGGTTAGGGTCAATTTCCATCTTGACAATTTTTAGGCGATCGCTGTATTTATTAGCAGCTAAACTAATCATTGGCGACATCAATTGACAAGGACCACACCAGGAAGCCCAAAAGTAAACTAATACAGGCTGCTCGGCTTTTAAAACCTCAGTTTCAAACTCAGCGTCAGTGATAGTTATTACACCCTTACTCATTAAAGTCTCCATTAGGTGGCATCTTCCAAGTTGACACACACATTACTGTATCGTAAAAAGGAGTCAGGAGTCAGGAGTCAAGAGTCAGGAGTTATTTATTTTGGATTTTGGATTTTGGATTTTGGATTGTTTTTGTTAACTCCAATCTAAAATCTAAAATCTAAAATCTAAAATCTAAAATTTTCTTTCCCAGTCACCAGTCCCCAACGAAACAAAATCCCACAACCTTGAGGTGTGGGATATTCTCAAATGTGTTTTCTGCAAAACTTACAACTGATCTAATTGTCTCTTTAAAGCTTCCAACTCAGAATCAACCGGTTCTGCTGATTTGGCTGTGGTGGTTGTTTGTTGTGTATTGGTGGGTTGTTTTTGTGGGGGTAGTTGCGGTTGAGGTGCTGCTGGTGATAGCATACTTGCTTTCAAAGCTGCCAATTCATCATCAACATCACTACTACCTTCTAACTGGGCAAATTGGCTTTCTAAAGTTCCACCTACTAATTCTGCTGTAGACTGAGCGCGAGCTTCTTGCATCAAAACCTTTTCTTGCATGCGCTCAAAAGCAGCCATAGCACTGCTTGTACTCATCCCACTAACCATTGAACCCAGTTGTTCCTGAGCTTTAGCAGCAGTAATTCGCGCTTTGAGCATTTCTTTCTTGGTTTTAGCTTCAGAAATTTTGCTCTCTAGCTGGATTAAATTCTTTTTCAGAGTTTCCACCTGTACAGTTTGCTGATCTAAACTGACTTTTAATACTGTAGCAGTATCATTAAAAGTTTTCTTGCGCTCTAATGCTTGACGGGCTAAGTTTTCATCACCTTTTTGCAGAGCTAGTTGGGCGTTACGTTGCCATTTATTAACTTCATTTACAGCATCATTGTGTTGTTTATCTGTGCGCTTTTGGGCAGCAATTGCTTGTGCAACCCCTTGACGTAACTGTACTAAGTCTTCCTGCATTTCCAACAGGGCTTGTTCCAGCATTTTTTCTGGATCTTCTGCTTTATTGATTAAATCGTTAACATTCGCACTAACTACTCTTTTAAGCCGATCAAATAATCCCATAACTTTGTTTTTCCTTGTTTTTCTGCTTGAGGTTTACGCGCTTGGTTAGACAGTGAACTTTTTTACTGTTTAATAGCTACCTATTTCAATTTAATCTTTTTAGTCGGGAATGGTATTTTTACAATACTCTCTCCATTCTGGATCATGACAATATAATTCAGCTACATTAACTCATCAGATTCAACATTTAGTAGTTTTCGTTACTTGATGTACTGCAAATCTATATCTCAAGCTATATTTGTTGCTGCTGGTTATTTACCTCCTTTAACATTTGGGTTTTCATTGCTGCCAGTTCAACATCGACATTATTATTAATAGAATTCAACTTAGCAAATCCTGTTTCCAGATTGTCACCACCCAATTGACCAATTGCTTCTGCTTGTGATTCTATCTGCAACACCTTATCTTCCATCCGTTCTAATGCACCTAGACTAGATGTAGTAGAAAATTCACTCAGCATTTCCTGAAGTTTATAGGAAGCTTGAGCAGAACGAGCGCGAGCAATGTACATATCTTTTTTAGTTTTTACTTCTGCGGTTTTCAACTCCAAACTACGCATATCCTGTTTTAACTTCTCTACAACTTGTTTTTGCTGTTCTATTTGCTCAAACAAAGCTGTAGCTGTTTGTTGGTAAGTTTGGCGTTTGGTGAGAGCTTCCCGTGCTAAAGCTTCGTTACCTTGTTGGAGAGCTAGTTGAGCGCGACGATACCATTCTTGGGATTGAGATTCTGCTGCAAGTGCTTGACGTTCAGTGCGTTTTTGGGTAGCGATCGCACCAGCAACTCCCTGTCTCAATTGTACCAAATTTGACTGCATTTCCAGAAAGGTTTGCTCCAAAACTTTTT
>NZ_JACJUZ010000055.1:0-35476 GCF_014299995.1 Sphaerospermopsis sp. LEGE 00249
CCCCTGCCCCCTGCTCCCTGCCTCCTGCCTCCTGCCTCCTGGATATCCTGCGAGAACAACTGAAGATAAGGCATAATGGTTAAAACATAGTTCAAATACAAATTCAAATTCTCGAAAAATCAGCCATAAGGGCTGTAAACCTCTGTCCCACTTATTGTTAAATATTTTTGTATGCTTGTATCGCAGTCGGGAAATTATCCAATCAGTAGCTTGAGTCCCATCAGTATTAGCTGTAACTACAACAGCCCAAACAACATTGTACCGATGGTGGTAGAACAGTCCGGTATGGGAGAAAGGGCTTTTGACATCTACTCCCGTCTATTGCGAGAGCGGATTATTTTTTTAGGAACGCCAATAGATGACACTGTAGCTAATTCTATAGTTGCTCAATTGCTATTCCTAGACGCTGAAGACCCAGAAAAAGATATTCAACTTTACATAAATTCACCAGGGGGATCTGTTTACGCAGGAATGGCAATTTATGATACAATTCAACAAATACGTCCTGATGTTGTTACCATTTGTTTTGGTCTAGCTGCCAGCATGGGGGCGTTTTTGTTAACTGCGGGAACAGCAGGGAAGCGTATGTCTTTACCTGACTCCCGGATTATGATTCACCAACCCCTTGGTGGCGCTCAAGGACAAGCAATTGATATTGAAATTCAAGCGCGGGAAATTCTTTACATTAAGGGCAAGTTGAATCAATTAATGTCCACGCACACTGGTCAACCTTTAGAAAGGATCGAAGCTGATACAGAACGCGACTTTTTTATGTCAGCAGAAGAGGCAAAAGACTACGGTTTAATCGATCAGGTTATTTCTAGACAAAATCTCCCCACAGCAGGGGCAAACGTCACCATTCTGAAATAAGAGGCTTGGTATGTCTAAATACGACTCCCATTTAAAATGTTCATTTTGTGGCAAGTCTCAGGAGCAGGTGCGTAAATTAATCGCGGGTCCGGGAGTCTACATCTGCGATGAATGCGTTGACTTGTGTAATGAAATCCTAGATGAAGAACTGCTGGATACCAGTAATGCTGCTTCCCAACCAGCATCACGTTCAGAACAACCTCAAAAACGCCGTACCAGTTCTGCCAATCTCTCTTTTAACCAAATCCCCAAACCGAGAGAAATTAAAAAATATTTAGATGAACACGTAATTGGACAAGATGAAGCAAAAAAAGTCTTGTCGGTTGCAGTTTACAATCACTACAAGCGTTTAGCTATTGCTCAGTCTAAAGGTAATGGTAAAGGTGGCGCTGATGATGCTGTAGAACTACAAAAGTCCAATATTTTATTAATGGGTCCGACTGGTTGCGGTAAAACCCTGTTAGCGCAAACTCTGGCCAAAATCCTCGATGTACCCTTTGCTGTGGCAGATGCTACAACTCTCACCGAAGCAGGGTATGTAGGGGAAGATGTGGAAAATATCTTATTGCGACTTTTGCAAGTGGCAGATTTGGATGTGGAGGAAGCACAACGGGGAATTATCTACATTGATGAAATTGATAAAATTGCCCGCAAGAGTGAAAACACATCCATTACTAGAGATGTTTCCGGGGAAGGGGTACAGCAAGCTTTACTGAAAATGTTAGAGGGTACAATTGCTAATGTACCACCCCAGGGCGGACGCAAGCATCCCTATCAAGATTGTATTCAGATTGACACTAGCAACATCCTGTTTATCTGTGGTGGGGCTTTTGTTGGTTTAGAAAAAGTCGTAGATCAGAGAGTGGGCAAAAAGTCAATTGGCTTTGTGCAGTCTGGAGAAGGGATATCTAAAGAAAAACGGGTTGCGGACACACTGCGTCATTTAGAACCAGATGATTTGGTGAAATTTGGCATGATTCCCGAATTTATCGGGCGGATGCCAATGGTGGCTGTGGTTGATCCTCTGGATGAAGAAGCACTGATGGCAATTTTGACTCAACCCCGGAGTGCTTTAGTGAAGCAGTATCAAAAACTGCTGAAGATGGATAACGTCCAGTTAGATTTTAAACCAGATGCTTTGAAGGCGATCGCCCAAGAAGCCTACCGTCGCAAAACTGGGGCGCGGGCGTTGCGGGGTATTGTGGAAGAATTGATGTTAGATGTGATGTATGAGTTGCCATCCCGTAAAGATGTAACTCGCTGCACAGTAACGCGGGAAATGGTAGAGAAACGTTCTACTGCGGAACTGTTGGTACATCCTTCTTCATTACCAAAACCAGAGTCAGCATAATTGGTGATTGGTAATTGGTGATTGGTAATTGGTGATTGGTGATTGGTGATTGGTGATTGGTAATTGGTAATTGGTAATTGGTGATTGGTAATTGGTAATTGGTGATTGGTAATTGGTAATTGGTGATTGGTAATTGGTAATTGGGAAAAATACAAATAATTTCCCCCTACTCCCTGCTCCCTGCTCCCCTGCTTCTTCCCCAGTCACCAGTCACCAGTCCCCAGTCACCTGTCACCTGTCACCTATTCCTTAAAAATTATGTCTTATATCAAAGTTCGCGGGGTTGAGCATTATTACGAGTGGATCAAGAAACCATCAGATGTGGTAAAACCAGTGATGGTTTTTTTGCATGGTTGGGCTGGTTCGTGTAGATATTGGCGCAGTACGGCTGAGGCTTTAGCAGATAAGTTTGATTGTTTATTATATGATATGCGCGGTTTTGGGCGTTCCCGTGCTGAAACCCAAGATAGCAGTAAATTGAGTTATGAATTAACAGAATATGCGGAAGATTTAGCAGTATTATTAAATGAGTTAAATCTGGAGCGTGTTTATATTAATGCCCATTCTATGAGTGCTTCAATTGCGACTTTATTTTTTAATCGTTATCCCCAAAAAGTTATCAAGGGAATTTTAACTTGTAGTGGGATTTTTGAATATGATGAAAAAGCCTTTGCAGCTTTCTATAAATTTGGTGGTTTAGTAGTTAAATTCCGTCCTCAATGGTTAGGGAAAATACCTTTAGCGGATAGGATATTTATGGCGAGATTTTTGCATCGTCCGATTCCTAAAGCTGAAAGACAAGCTTTTTTACAAGATTTTATTGACGCTGATTATGATTCCGCTTTAGGGACAATTTTTACCTCTGTGAGTAAAGAACAAGCGGAAACAATGCCTTTAGAATTTGCTAAATTAACAGTACCAACTTTGTTAATAGCCGGAGAATATGATTTAATTATTCCTGCTGATTTAGGTAGAAAAGCGGCTGTTTTGAGTGATAAGGTGCAGCTAGAAATTATTGCTAATACCGCACATTTTCCGATGTTGGAAGATCCAGAAACTTATTTACAGAAGGTGCGGGATTTTTTGGGTAATGGGTAATTGGTAATGGGTAATGGGTAAGCTGTTGTGCATTTAATTTGTATAAGTGGAACAGGCATCTTGCCTGTTAAACAAGAGTTCAGAATATTAGGATTATACAATTTAGCTGTGTAACAGCTTAATTGGTGAAATAAATTAGAGGTGAGGTTATGAGTGTAGTTAGTAATTTAGAGTATTTACAACAACTCTATGAAATTGATGATTATGAATGGTTATTGACTAACATTGAATTATTAAAACAACGCAGATTTAATGATGTGGATCTAGAGAATTTGATTGAGGAGTTGGAGTCATTGGCTAAGCGAGATAAACACCAGGTGAAAAATCTGTTAGAACAAATTATGAGACATCTGTTACTATTAAATTTTTGGAAAGCTGAATATGAAAGAAATAAAAATCATTGGCGTGCGGAAATTAGAAGTTTTAGGACACAATTAAAAGATAGATTAACTACTAATTTATCTAATTATTTAAGTTCTATTTTTGCTGAGATTTATCATGATGCTTTGGGTTATGTGCAGGAAAAAACAGGTTTTACTGTGAGTTTTCCTTCAGAATGTCCTTACACTTTAGAACAGTTTTTAGATGTGGATTTTTTGGGTAATGGGTAATTGGTAATTGGTGAAATAAATCAGAGGTGAGGTTATGAGTGTAATTAGTAATTTAGAGTATTTACAACAACTCTATGAAATTGATGATTATGAATGGTTGTTAACTAATATTGAATTATTAAAACAAGGTAGATTTAATGATGTGGACTTAAATAATTTAATTGAGGAGTTGGCAGATTTGGGTAATGAAAAGAAAAATGCGGTCAAGAGTTTATTAGAACAAGTTATTAGACATCTTTTATTACTGCAATATTGGACAGAAGAAATAGAAAATAATGGTCATCATTGGCAATCAGAAATTTTAAGTTTTCGTTATCAACTGGAGGATAGATTAACTACTAATTTACGTAATTTCCTAGCTGATGAACTTGATCATATTTATCAGAGAGCGTTAAAATATGTGCAGGTAAAAACTAAGTTTCAAGTAGATTTTCCTCCAGAATGTCCTTATACTTTAGAACAGTTGTTAGATGTGGATTTTTTGGGTAATGGGTAATGGGTAATGGGTAATGGGTAATGGGTAATGGGTAATGGGTAATTGGTAATTGGTAATTGGTGAAATAAATTAGAGGTGATGTTATGAGTGTAATTAGTAATTTGGAATATTTACAACAAATCTATAAAATTGATGATTATGAATGGTTGTTAACTAATATTGAATTATTGAAACAAGGTAAATTTAATGATGTGGATTTAGAGAATTTAATTGAGGAGTTGGCAGATTTGGGTAATGAAAAGAAAAATGCGGTTGCTAGTCTGTTAGAACAAATTATTAGACATTTATTATTATATCAGTATTGGACGGAAGAAACTGAAAGAAATGGTCATCATTGGCAAGCGGAAATTGTCAGTTTTAGAAACCAATTAAAACGACGTTTAACGGGTAATTTACGCAATTATTTATCTGAGGAAATGTTAGATATTTATGCTGATGCTTTAAAATTTGTGGAGGTGAAAACTAAGTTTCAAGTAGATTTTCCTCCAGAATGTCCTTATACTTTAGAACAGTTGTTAGATGTGGATTTTTTGGGGTGATTCTTTAAACACAGATAAACGCAGATAAACGCAGATAAACGCAGATAAACGCAGATGGTTTAAAGTAATAGTTTGAATATGTTAATAAAATGTTCATAAAACTTAAATAATCAGTACATAATCTTTGTTACTGGTATATGCTACAATTGTTACGACAGGTTAGATACCTGTATTTTCTGTATATATACCTGGTAACAATATTATGAAGTTCAACCGCAATCAAGTTAAAAAATATCTGCAATTATCTGATTTTACATCTTTATTTATTGAAGAGTTAGGCTGGGATTATGCTGATATTTCCCCTATTTATTTAGCTGTAGATGAGGAAAATTCTACTTTAGAATATACTTTAGAAGCTGTTGCCCAAAAACGTGGTTTAATAGTTTATCATTGTGTTGCTGAAAATGGGATTTTACCTAATGCTAAAACTAGAAAAAATATAGATACCCAAGTTACTAGTTATAGTCAAGAACATTTAATTATTTATACTGATAAAAATCAATCTAAACAAGTTTGGCAATGGGTAAAAAGAGAATCTGCTACTAAAACTAAAGCTAAAGAAACTACTTTTAATGTTACTCAATCAGGAGAATTATTAACTCAAAAATTAGAGGCGTTATTTATTGATTTTGCTGAAGAAGAAAATTTAACTTTAACTGATGTCACTCAACGCACTCAAA
The DNA here is from genome assembly GCF_014299995.1 of Sphaerospermopsis sp. LEGE 00249. Lineage (NCBI taxonomy): Bacteria > Bacillati > Cyanobacteriota > Cyanophyceae > Nostocales > Aphanizomenonaceae > Sphaerospermopsis > Sphaerospermopsis sp. LEGE 00249. The sequence goes on from NZ_JACJUZ010000055.1 coordinate 5,646, forward strand.
CCGCTTTTGATATTGAAAAAGTTACAAAAGACTTTTTTAATAAGTTCCAAGAAAGACATTTGCAATTTGTTACTTTTATCAAAGGTATCGAAAATACAAAAGATGCTAATTGGTATGCGTCGGTAATTTTAAACCGCTTGATGTTTATTTATTTCCTTCAGAAAAAAGGTTTTTTGGATGATGGTAATACTAATTATTTACAAGATAAGTTAAAGGTTAGTCAAAGTCAAGGACAGGATTTATATTATCAAGAGTTTTTACAAACTTTGTTTTTTGATGGTTTTGGGAAAGCGGAAAAGTTTAGAAACCCAGATACACCGTCTGTAATTGGTAAGATTAAATATATTAATGGTGGTTTGTTTTTACCTCATATTATTGAAGAAAAATATAATGTTACTTCGACTTCGCTCAGTAACCGTATTCAAATTAGTGATACTGCTTTTGAGGAGATTTTTAAACTGTTTTCCGGTTATACTTGGCATTTAGATGATACACCAAGTGGTAAGGATGATGAAATTAATCCTGATGTTCTGGGGTATATTTTTGAGAAGTATATTAACCAGAAGGAGTTCGGTGCTTATTATACGAAACCGGAAATTACTAATTATCTTTGTGAACGTACTATTAATAAATTTATTGCAGAGAAAATTGGTAATAATAACATATTACACTCGTTCCCACGCTCTGCGTGGGAATGCAAGTCAAGAGGTTCTACCTCGAAAATAGAGGAGGTAGAACCTCCAACAGAACATTCCCAGTCTGGAGACTGGGAACGAGAAGAACGAGAAAAAGAACATTCCCAGTCTGGAGACTGGGAACGAGAAAATAATCAATTATGTCAACAATTATTAGATGATGTTTTACCAAACTTATCAATTTTAGATCCCGCTTGTGGTAGTGGTGCGTTTTTGGTTGCTGCTTTACAACATTTGATTAAGATTTATACCGCCATTTTTGATTTTATTGAAGTTTCTGGAAATGAGGAAAATAAAGCGAGATTAACGAAGATTAAAAAAGATCATCCTTCTTTGGATTATTATATCAAAAAACGGGTAATTACTGACAATCTCTATGGTGTGGATATCATGGAGGAAGCGGTGGAAATTGCTAAACTACGCTTGTTTTTAAGTTTGGTTGCTGCTGCGAAAACTGTTGATGATTTAGAACCTTTACCTAATGTTGATTTTAACATTATGTCTGGTAATTCGTTAATTGGTTTAATTCGCGTTGATGGAAGTCGTTTTGATACGGTGGGAAGTTCTAAACAAGGTAATATTTTACAACAATTAAATTCTCAAAATTATCAAGCGATTTTAAAAGAGAAAAACGAAAGTATTAGGAAGTACAAAGAACACGCTTTTATTGTTGCAGATGTGGAAGGTACGGAACAGGAAGATAGGTTAGAATTTTTAAGGGAAAATATTAATCGTGTCAATCGGGAATCTTTGGTGAAGTTAAATCAATTGTTGTTAGATGAATTTAGCAATTTAAAGATTAAATATGAGGAGGTGCAGTTAAAGGGTAAACCTGTGAAACGACTTTTGAATATTGCGGATATGGAAGGGTTAAAACCTTTTCATTGGGGTTATCATTTTGATCAGATTATTGCTAAGGGTGGTTTTGATATTATTTTAGGTAATCCTCCTTGGGAGATTTTTAAACCTCAAGCTAAGGAATTTTTCGCAGAATATAGCGATATTGTGAGTAAGAATAAGATGGATATTAAGACTTTTGAAAAACAACAAAAGCAGTTGTTAGAAAATCCTGAAATTGCTACTGCTTGGTTAGAGTATCAAAGTCAATATCCTCATGTGAGTTTATATTATCGAAGTGCGGAACAATATGTTAATCAGATTTCTGTGGTGAATGGGAAAAAACAGGGAACTGATATTAATTTATATAAGTTGTTTGTGGAACAATGTGTTAATTTACTTTCTCAAAATGGTGAATGTGGTTTGGTTATTCCTAGCGGTATTTATACTGATTTGGGTACTAAGCAGTTACGAGAAATGTTATTTTCGCAAACTAATATTACTGGTTTATTCTGTTTTGAAAATAGAAAAGCTATTTTTGAGGGGGTTGATAGTCGGTTTAAGTTTATAGTTTTGACTTTTGAAAATGGTAAGCAAACTTTATCTTTCCCTGCTAAATTTATGCGTCATGATGTGGGAGAGTTGAACAGTTTTCCTGGTGATGATTGTATTAATATGTCTGTGGATTTAATTAAACGGTTATCTCCTGATTCTATTTCAATCATGGAGTTTAAAACTGATTTAGATATTTTCATAGCTGAAAAAATGAGTCGCTTTCCTTTGTTGGGTGAGGAAATTCAGGATAAATGGAATTTAAAATTAACTCGTGAATTTGATATGACTAATGATAGTCATTTGTTTAAAACTGAACCAGGAAAGGGAAGATTACCTTTATATGAAGGGAAAATGATTCATCAATTTAATCATAAATTTGCTGAACCTCGCTACTGGGTTGATGAGGAGGAAGCAAGAAAAGCGGTTTTAGGTAAAAATGGTATTGATAAAGGGCAAATTTTAGATTATCAATGTTATAGATTGGGGTTTAGGGATATTGCAAGAAATACAGATATTAGAACAATAATTGCAACTATAGATACTTGTTCATTTCATGGAAATAAATTACCAAATATCAAAATATTTGATGATTTTGGAAATAAAATTATAGATTATAAAAGTCAACTTTTAGTATGTTCATTTTTCAATAGTTTTGTATTAGATTGGTTACTCAGAACAAAGGTTTCAAGTACACTTAACTTTTTCTACATTTATCAACTTCCCGTACCCAGATTAACAGAAAAAGACGAATATTTTAATGAAATAGTAGAACGTGCGGCCAAACTAATATGTACCACAGCAGAATATGATGAATTAGCGAAAGAAGTAGGGTTAGGAAGTCATAAAAACGGAATTACAGAGGAGAGAGAAAGGGGGAAAATTCGCGCAGAATTAGATGGAATAATTGCCCATTTATATGGATTAACAGAAAGCGAATTTAGTCATATATTGAGTACATTTCCCATTGTTGCGGAAGAAGTGAAAAATGCTGCTTTAAATGCTTATCGGGAGATGGTTAAATAACGTAAACGTAGGGGTTTAGCATTGCTAAACCCGTACAATTCATAATAAAAACGGATTAACATTAAAACTAAGATCATGCTTGAAACAGTTCTATAACTGACTTAATTTCATCCATTGTTATATCTGTTTGTTCCAGTTTAGAATAAATTAACAGTAAAAGGACATTTGTAGGTGATTGAATCTGATAAATAATTCGATAACCACTACTTTTCCCTTTTTGAATATCACTGTTGCGAACTCTTACCTTCAAAACTGTATACCCTGTTCCTGCAATTTGATCACCTAAAAAATTACCACTTTGTAATTCTTCAATTATTGGTTGAATATCAGTACGAATATGACGATATTTTTTGATAAGCTGCGTATTTTCTGTTTAAAATTATCAGTAAACTGAACTATTACTAATGGGGTATCACTCAACATCAATACCTTCCCAAAGTTCAGAAATTGGATGTACTTTACCTGCTTTAGCTTCTTGTAATGAGATTTTCAAACCTTCTAAAACAGATTCTTTTGATTCATCATCTTCATCTAATTCATCTTCAATAAACAAAACAATTAATTTAACTCGGCTTGGTTTATTAACTATTAAAGGAGTTTCTAAAGAGATGTTACCATTTTGGTCAACTTTTGCCATGATTTCTTGGGCAATCATATTTACTCACCTGTAATTACTACACACATTTAATTACTACAAACATTTTACCATATTATAGTAAAATAGTAACTACACTTTGATCAAGATCCCCGATGTCTTGAATAAATATTGTGAATAAATGATAAATTAATTAGGACTTACGCAAGATGTGACTGAAAACCTTATTCTTGCGTAGGGGTAATTCATGTAGCTTGCTTCCCAAAGGGTATTACCCCTACTTTTGTTTTCTTTTGCGTAATTCCTGTTAATGATAGAAGTCGGGGATCTGAAAATATGTTATAATCTTCAAATTAGCAACAGGAGTAAAAACCATGACTATTAAAGAATTAATTCAAGCCGAAATTGACAATATACCAGAAGATCAACTTGATGAGTTTTATCAATTAATTAAAGAATTTAGAGATAAAAATAAAAACAAAAAAAAGGGGATATTATCTAAGTTAAAAGAGATAAAAATTCAAGCACCTGAAGATTTTTCTGTAAAGTACAAACTAATCAAAATATCCCTAACTTCCGTTTTAATCTTGTAAATAAATGATAAATTAATCATAGAAGTCGGGGATATAAATTAGTATTATATTATATAACACTACATAATATAACATGATATTACATGATATTAAAAGTTAATTCCTTGCGATCGCAAAATTTCCTCTAAATATTCTACCCTTTTTCGTTCTTGATCTGCACGTTGTTTTTCTTGATCAGCACGTTGTTTTTCAAGTGCTACTTTTTCATCTCCTATTAATAGAATTTGTCCTTGTTCATCACACCATCTTAACCATTGATAGCTTTTTCCTTCAAATTCTCCTTCCCAAATAGTTAACCCTAAACCTATTTCTTCTAACCAATTTGTAGATATTAATTGATAATTAACACCTTTTAATTGATAGATGTAAAGATTTGGTTTTCCTAAATAATGGAAGGGATCAAAAACCACATAATAACCTACTCTCGCTTGAGAATAATCTTTTAATTTAGTTCCTAATTCATTTCCCACTTTATTAGAAACTATTTCCACAACTATTTCTGGAGATTTACCAAAATTCCAAGTAAAATAAGATTGATCTTTTTTCTCTGACCAATCTTCTGGTAAAGTAACTCCTAGACTTAACATGATATCAGGAACAAGAGGAAGTTTATTAGCTGCATAAAATAACCCTACATTAGCAGTAGCTAAAAATGGTTCACTAACATTAAAAGAACTATAAAGAGAGGAAACTAATAAACGTTGTTGTTTTTCAGAAATTAAATTATCCACTGGTTCACTATTATCAATAGTCACATTTGTTAAATCGGGAATAGCAGGTTTTTCAAAATCATCAGGACTAGGTTTACGACTGCTAATTTCTGGTGTAATCTGTGGAGTTAAAGATTGAGTCATTATAGAAATACTCCTGGGAGTAAGGGAGATCATATTTTATATACCATTTACCAAGTTAGTCGAGGTACAGAGTTTTTTATCTTAGGGAATTGGGAATTGGGAAAAGTAAATAAATTAAGGTGTACCTCATGAGACTGGGAAACGCTATATTGATTATGATATCATAATTATATCATAAATTATATCATAAATTATATCATAAATTATATCATAAACATGAATCTAAAGATCCCCGACTTCTTAACTCAATCTTGTCAATAAATGGTAAAATGGTAAATTAATCATAGTAAGTAGGTTGGGTTGAACAAAGTGAAACCCAACTTAAACAAAGTTTTGGTTTCGTTCAAGTTTTTAATTGTTGGGTTTCGTTCCTCAACCCAACCTACAACCAATTTTATAATAAATAAAAACCTATGCCAAGAATTTTTGATAACATCAATGAACAATTATTAACCACCCTCAAACAAAGTCTCAAAACCGCCCCCAAAGCAGATTTCTGTGTAGGTTATTTCAACCTGCGGGGATGGAAATTAATACAGGAAGAAATAGAACAATTTACCGGAGGTGAAAATAATTGTTGTCGCTTATTAATTGGAATGCAAAAATTACCCAAAGATGAACTTAACCAAATGTTAGGTTTAGGAATATCTCGCAAACCCATATCCCAAAGTGACACAACTAACCTGAGAAAACGCCTAGTACAAGAATTTAGTCAACAATTAACTTTAGGTAAACCCAGCAATGATGATGAATGGGGTTTAAAAAGACTAAAAACCCAATTACAAACTAAAAAAGTAGTAGTTAAATTATATCTCCGTCATCCCCTCCACGCTAAACTTTATTTAATTCCCCAAAATCATCATAATTTACCCGCTATTGGTTTTTTAGGAAGTAGTAATTTAACCTTTTCTGGTTTATCTTACCAAGGAGAATTAAACGTTGACATATTAGATCATGATGCAACTAATAAATTACAAACTTGGTTTAATGAACGTTGGGAAGATCGATTTTGTTTAGATATTTCTGATGAATTAATCAAAATTATAGATGAAAGTTGGGCAACAGAAAAACTAATTTCTCCCTATTATGTTTATCTCAAAATGGCTTATCATCTCTCCCAAGAAGCGCGAGATGGTTTAAGTCAATATGCTATACCTTATGATTTTCAATTATTCCCTTTTCAAGCAGCAGCAGTAAAAGTTGCTGCCCATTATGTTAACCGTCGTGGTGGTGTAATGATTGGGGATGTGGTAGGATTAGGAAAAACCTTAGTAGGAACAGCAATTACTAAAATTATAGAGGATGAACTGGGTATTAGTACCGTTATTATTTGTCCGAAAAATCTTGTTTCTATGTGGGAAAAATATAAAGATGAATATGGTTTAGCTGCTAGGGTAGTTCCTATTAGTCAAGTTACCAAAATATTACCGACAATTACCGCCCGTTTTCGGTTAGTATTAATAGATGAAAGTCATAATTTAAGAAATAGAGATGGACAACGTTATGCAGCGATTAAAGAATATATTGAACAAAGCGGAAGTCGTTGTATTTTATTAACTGCAACCCCTTATAATAAAAGTAATTTAGATTTATCTGCACAGTTACGGTTATTTATTCCTGAATCTAAAGATTTAGGTATTAAACCAGAAAATTTAATCAGAGAATTGGGAAATGAAACTGAATTTAAACGTAAATATCCGCAAACGGAAGTGAGAACTTTAACAGCATTTGAAAAAAGCGAATATGCAGAAGATTGGCAATTATTAATGAATCGTTATATGCTCAGAAGAACACGCAGTTTCATTAAAAATAATTATGCCGAAACTGATGCAATAGATGGCAGAAAATATTTACAATTTCCTGATGGTTCTCGTTCTTATTTTCCTACCCGCATTCCTAAAACTGCCACTTTTACTATTAATAATGATGATGACTATGGGAAATTATACTCTAGTGAAGTGGTAGAAATTATCAATTCTCTATCTTTACCCCGTTACGGTTTAGGAAATTACACTTTAGATAAATATAAACAACCTCCCACAGCAACGGAACAACAAATTTTAAATGGTTTATCCCGTGGGGGAAGACGGTTAATGGGTTTTTGTCGCACGAATTTATTTAAAAGATTAGAAAGTAGCGGTAATGCTTTTTTAGAATCTTTAGAACGTCATATTTTAAGAAATTATGTTTATATTCATGCGTTAGAAAATAAATTAGATATTCCCATTGGTACACAGGATGCGGAATTTTTAGAGACTGCAAATAATGATGAAGATGCGGATAATATTAATTCTACCAATTTAGATTTTGAAATAGCTGATGATGACAATGATGATCAGCATGATGAAGAAAATGATGAGGTAAATTTTGCTAGTTTAAGCAGTAAAGAAGCAGAATATAAACGTCAAGCAAAGGTTATTTATGCACTTTATCAAAGCAAATATGAAAAACGTTTTAAATGGTTAAATTATCGGTTGTTTAAGTCTGAGTTGAAAAAACATCTTCTGGAAGATGCTAGAGCATTGTTGAAGTTATTAAATAACTGTTTAAATAACTGTTTAAATAACTGTGGAGAATGGAATTATCAACAAGATCAAAAATTTCAAACTTTGCAAAAGTTACTCACAGAAATTCATCCTGATGAGAAAATATTGATTTTTACTCAGTTTGCAGATACAGCGCGTTATTTACAGGAATGTCTAGGAAAAGCGCATATTTCCCAAACTGCTTTAGTTACGGGTAAGGTAAATGATCCCACATCTTTAGTATATCGTTTTAGTCCCCAAAGTAATCAACAGAATATCACCCCTGAACAACAAATTAGAATTTTAATTGCTACGGATGTTTTAAGTGAAGGTCAAAATTTACAAGATTGTCGGATTATTATTAATTATGATTTACCTTGGGCAATTATTCGCTTAATTCAAAGAGCAGGAAGGGTTGATAGAATAGGCCAAAAAGCATCAGAAATTCTCTGTTATTCTTTTTTACCTGCGGAGGGTGTGGAAAAATTAATTAATTTAAGAGGTAGACTAACAGAAAGATTACAACAAAATGCTAGTGTAGTGGGTACAGATGAGGCATTTTTTGAAGATGGTTTTTCCTATCAAGAAATACTGGATCTTTATCATGAGAAATCGGGTATTTTAGATGAAGTAGATGATGGAGAAGTTGATTTAACTTCGGAAGCTTTTCAAATTTGGAAAAATGCCATAGATGCTGATCCAAGTTTAGAGAAAATCATTAAAAATCTGCCCAATGTGATTTATTCTACCCGTTACCATGAAGGTACAAATTTAGATCCTCAAGGGGTGTTAATGTATCTGCGAACTGCTGAAGGTACGGATGCTTTAGCGTGGATAAATAAGGAAGGAAAAAGCGTTACTCAATCGCAAATGAGAATTTTAAGAATGGCAAGATGTAACCGGGATACACCCCCAGAAAAAAAGCATCCCCAACACCATGAAATTGTCGCTCAAGGGGCTGATTTACTATTAGAACAGCAAAAAACATCTGGAGGACAATTAGGAAGCTCTAAAAGTGCCAGATATCGAACTTATTACCGGTTAGATAATTATATTAAAAAAACGGAAGCAAAAACCCCTATATTTACATCAGGAGAAGATTGGCAGACTTTAAAAAAAGCGGTAGAAGAAATATATCATTATCCGTTAAAAGAAACAACGGTAATTAAATTAAATCGGCAGTTAAAAAGCGGTATTAATGATGAACAATTAGCGACAATGATTATATCTTTAAGAGATAATAATTCTTTGTGTATTATCCATCCTGAAGATGGACAACAGGAAGCGCAAATTATTTGTTCTTTGGGGTTATTTGGTGATTAGTTATTGGGCGGAAAATTTTAGATTTTAGATTTTAGATTTTAGATTTTAGATTTTAGTAGGACTTACGTAAGATGTGACTGAAAACCTTATTCTTGCGTAGGGGTAATTCATGAATTACCCCTACTTTCGTTCTCTTTTGCGTAAGTCCTGTTTAGATTGGGGTTGATAAAAACAATCCAAAATCCAAAATCCAAAATCCAAAATAAAAAACTCCTGCCCCATCACATTAAACCTAGTTCTCTTTGCAATAAATTAATTGATTGAGAACCAATGTAGTTTTCACAACGAATTAGTTTAGGTGGACGAATTAGATCATCTGAGACTGTTTGCATTGCTGCTTGTGTTGTTAGGTAACTGACTGGATCTGTACAAAATATGATTTCACAACGTTTAACAATGGCGTTTACTTTATAAGCATCCTTGGGTTGAGCAGTCATAACTAATAGTTCATCCCCCCGTAAACCGTGCAGGATGACTTCTGTAGCTCTGAGAATACCAGGACTGAGGCTAACTGTACCAATACAGCTTGATTTGGGAAGGCTTTTAACTACATTGAGTTCTTTACTATAGTCATGGATATCTAGGGGAATAACGCGGACTGCTTGGGGTCCAGCGATCGCTTCTACTTCTCCGATAAAATAACGACTGGTGACTAATGTGGCTGATGTAGTTTGTTCTAAGACTGCGGCTAATTCTTCTGTTGTTACCAACTGGACGGGAATTTCTAGGGATTCTTCTAATTCATCTACCATTAATTCCCCAGCACCAAGATCCTGTAATGGTACTACTACCAAAACTCTGGCACTACAACGCAAACGCCAGTCAACTTCCGCTAAAAATAGCTCCCGTGCTTGATTAAGGGAACAACCTTGATTAAGTAATTCATCCAGTGTTTTTTGGACTGTTTTGTATGCTTCGGGGTATTGTTTCAGAATGGGAGATTGTAACCTACCACCACCCTCATGGCCTTGAGCGCGGACATAAATTCCTGAACCTGCTAGACTTTCGACAAATCCTTCGTCTTCCAATTGGCGGTAAACTTTACTAATAGTGTTACGATGTAATCCAGTTTGTATGGCTAACGCCCTGGTGCTGGGTAATTTATAACTGGGTGGATATTGACCAGAGGCGATCGCAAAGCGAATTTGATTAAATAGTTGACTGGATGCGGGGATTTCGCTGTCTGGCTGAATTCGGAATTGAATCATTAACAATTCTCCTGATGATTGGTAGCTGCACTTAACTGTTTGTGTGTACTACCTGTTAAATATATGATTTATTTTGAATTTATCGGATCAGATAATTTTGATGAAAATTATTATGACAGAGCAAACAATAGACTCTACAAAAGTTAAACTTTCTCAAAATGATTGTCAAATTGATGCTTATTTAGCAAAACCAACATCACCTGGTATTTACGCCGGAATTGTAGTTTTACAGGAGATTTTTGGAATTAATGAGCATATTCGGGAGGTGACAGAACGGATTGCTCAACTGGGGTATGTGGCGATCGCACCTGCTCTTTTTCAACGTCAAGCACCGGGTTTTGAAACGGGTTATACTCCTGAAGACATAGAAATCGGTAGAAAATACGCCTGGGAACAAACCACAGCTTCACAACTGTTGAGCGATATTCAAGCCGCTATTAATTATCTCAAAACTCAGCCCAATGTCAAAAAAGAGGGTTTTGGTTGTATTGGCTTTTGTTTTGGTGGTCATGTCGCCTACCTAGCTGCTACCCTCCCTGATATTCAAGCTACTGCTTCATTTTACGGTGCTGGGATCACCACCCGCACCCCTGGAGGCGGTAACCCTACTATTACCCGCACTCCAGAAATTTCCGGGACTATTTACGCCTTTTTTGGGATGGATGATGCCAGTATACCCAAAGAACAGGTAAACGAAATTGAAGCAGCGTTACAAAAACACAACATTTCTCATGGCGTGTTTCGCTACGATGGATCTGATCATGGATTTTTCTGCGATCACCGTGGTAGTTATAATCCTATAGCTGCGGCTGATGCTTGGCAACAAGTTCAACAACTTTTTGCTAACACTTTAGGGTGACTGGTGACTGGGGACTGGTGACTGGGGACTGGTGACTGGGGACTGGGGACTGGTGACTGGTGACTGGTGACTAAAAGAACTTTACCAATTACCAATTACCAATTACCAATTACCCATTACCCATTACCAATTTTTCATAACAATTAATCTTCAAAAAACATGAATTCCGAATCAAAACTTTCTCAAACAGCCAACTCGTCTTTTTCAATGGACGATTTTGCTAAAGCACTGGAAAAACACGATTACCAATTTCAAAAAGGACAGGTTGTACATGGTAAGGTGTTTCAACTTGACCATGATGGTGCTTATGTTGATGTTGGTGGTAAGTCGTCTGCTTTTCTACCCCGCGATGAGGCTTCGTTGAGAGCAGTAACTGATTTATCGGAAGTGTTACCGATGAATGAGGAACTAGAGTTTTTGATTATCCGGGAACAAGATGCGGAAGGTCAAGTTACTCTTTCTCGCAAGCAGTTGGAAATTCAGCACATTTGGGAAAAATTAGCCCAAATGCAGGAAAGTTCCCAAACAGTACCAGTGCGGGTAATCGGTGTCAATAAAGGTGGTGTTAACGTTGAAGTTCTTTCTCTGCGGGGTTTTATTCCGCGATCGCATCTAGCCGAACGTGATAATTTAGAAGCACTTAAAGGTCAAACTCTCACCGCTGGTTTTTTAGAAGTAGACCGCAATAACAAAAAACTGATTCTTTCCCAACGTTTAGCGGCTCGTTCTAGCAACTTTAGTTTATTAGAAATTGGTCAATTAGTCGAAGGCAAAGTTACAGGTATCAAGCCTTTTGGTGTATTTGTAGATTTAGATGGTGTTAGCGCCTTACTTCACATTAAACAAGTCAGCCAAAAATTTATTGACTCTTTAGAAAAAGTCTTTCAAATAGGTCAGCAAGTTAAAGCTGTAATTATTGACTTAGATGAAGGTAAAGGTCGAGTTGCTATTTCTACTAGAGTATTAGAAAACTACCCCGGTGAAGTTGTAGAAAATATGGCAGAAGTCATGAACTCCGCAGAAGCTCGTGCTAACAGAGCAGCGAATAAAGCAGAATAGGTCATGGGTGATGGGTGATGGGTGATTGGTGAAATTATCGTTAATCTCCTGACTCCCAACTCCCAACTCCCAACTCCCAACTCCCAACTCCTTGATCTCCTTATGGATAAATTACCTGAAAGCAAGTCTCAGCTATCATCAGGCGGTGGTTTACCAGTGATTCAATACTGGGTAGAACAAACATTAACACCCCAAGGGTTAAAATTATGGCAAACCCTGAATCATAAAAGCGCCTGTTTATCCTGTGCGTGGGGTACGGGTGGACAAAAAGGGGGTTTTGTTAATGAAGGGGGAGAATATTTACAACGTTGTGCTAAAAGTGTAGAGGCTATATCAGCCGAATTGCAACCAGGAATAAAACCAGAATTTTGGCAACAATATAATATTAATGAATTACAAAAACTGACTTCTCAAGAATGCGATCGCTTAGGTAGATTAACTTATCCTCTGATTCTCAGATTCGGATCTTCCCATTATCAACGCATTAGCTGGGAAGAAGTTTATCAAATTGCAGCACAAGCTTTTAGTATAACACCAGAAAGAATCGCTAGTTATAGTTCTGGACGTTCATCAAATGAAGCTGCTTATTTATTACAATTGTTAATGCGATCGCTAGGTAGTAACAATCTAGCCGACTGTTCCGATTTATGTCACGCCCCCTCAACAGTAGGCTTAAAAAAAGTTTTCGGTTCAGGTACATCAATGGTAAGTTTAGAGAACCTCAAACACAGTGATTGTGTAGTATTAATAGGTTCTAACGCACCAGCAAACCACCCCAGATTAATGAACGAATTAATCAAATTGCGGGAAAGAGGTGGTAAAGTAATTATTATTAACCCCCAAATAGAAATCGGTTTAGTTAAATTTGCCTCCCCTGCATTTCCCATCAAATCATTACTCACAGGTGGTTCAGATATCTCAACCTTATATTTACAACCCATTCCCGGTAGTGATGTAGCCTTATTTGTAGGGTTACAAAAATCATTAATTGAGCAGAATTTAGTTAACAGAGAATATCTGCAATCCTATACAACAAACTGGGCAGAAATTGTAGAATATGCAAATAACACAACCTGGGAAAATATCACCCAAACTTGCGGTTTATCTTATGAAGAAATCACCGCTACCGCTTCTTTAATCGGTAAATCATCAAAAGTAGTTTTTGCTTGGGCGATGGGTGTAACCCAACAAGAAAACGGAGTTGATAACATATTAAGTATAGCAAATACCGCCTTAATTACAGGAAACGCGGGTAAAATTGGATCAGGAACAATGCCCATTAGAGGACATTCAAACGTCCAAGGATTTGGATCAATGGGTGTAACTATTCACTTGCAAGAAGAAATCAAACAAGCACTATCAAAATTATTAGGAAAACCTCTCAGCGAAACACCTGGTTATCATACCCGTGATTTAATAGCAGCAGCAGAAAATAGTCAAGTAGATACTCTCTTTTGTTTAGGTGGTAATTTGTATGCAGCAAACCCTGATTTACAACAAGCAAAACAAGCATTATCGCAAATAGAAACCATATTTTATGTATCTACCAAACCCAACTTAGGACATTTTCACGGATTAGGAAAAACCCAGACTTTAATATTACCAGTTTTCAATCGTTTTGAAAATCCCCATAAAACCACAACAGAATCAGGTAATAATTTTGTGAGGTTAAATGATGAAGGTAAAAGTCATTTACAACCCCATAATTCTCATTTGATTTCCGAAATAGAATTGATCACAGAAATTGCCTATCGTCTACATGGGGAAAATCCAATTAATTGGCGAAAACTACAAGATACTGTTTATATTAGAGAACTAATTGCTAAAACTATACCTGGTTATCAAAAAATAGGAGAAATTGATAAAAACAAAGAAGAATTTACCATTGCAGGGCGAATTTTTGCAGAACCGAAATTTAAAACCCCTGATGGTAAAGCCCAGATGTTTGTAACACCCTTACCCCAATTATTAACACCTAAAAAATCAGATTTTGGATTTGCAGAAAATCAGCCAGGAATTGTATTGATATTAGGAACAGGGCGAAGTTATGGACAGCATAACACCGTAGTTTATAAACAAGAAGATAAATATAGAAATATGCCCCATCGTCATTGTATTTTGATGAATAATTTGGATATTAAAAAAGCAGGATTTCACCCACATCAACGAGTGAAGGTTAAAGGAAATGGGGGAGAATTAGAGGATATAGAAATTATTTGTGGTGCAATTCGTGAAGGGGCGGCTTTTATGTTTTATCCTGAAGCAAATATATTATTTAAGGGGAAAATTGATCCGAAAAGTGGCACACCTGCATATAAAAGAGTTCCGGTTTTTGTTTATCAATAAAATCTCGTTCTCAGTTTCTAGACTTTTTATTTCTCACGCAGAGGCGCAGAGAACGCAGAGAAATAAACAATTTCTAGACTTTTATTTCTGTCACCTGTTATAATCTTATAAACTCTATCAATAGTTAATAAAGTAGAGAAAACTATGGTTGAGCAAGTTTTAATCCAGGATATTGATCATTGTGATATACCGGATGCCAACCCTAGTTACAGAAGATGATACACAAACGGGTTATTTGTATGGTTACTAATACTTTGACATTAAACTTAAATAGTGTTGATCTTACCGATGATCAATTTTATCAACTATGTCAAAAAAACAGTGATTTAAAATTTGAACGCACAGCAAAAGGAGATTTAATTATTATGCCACCAGTGGGGGGAGAAAGCGGGAATCGAGAAGCAGAAATGATTGCCGATTTAGTTTTCTGGAATCGTCAAACAAAATTGGGTTATACTTTTAGTTCTTCGACTATATTCAAATTACCAAATGGGGGCGATCGCTCTCCTGATGCTGCTTGGATTAAAAAAGAACATTGGGAAGCATTAACCCCGGAACAAAAACGCAAGTTTCCTCCCATTGCACCAGATTTTGTGATTGAATTAAGATCAGCAACAGATAATATAGAAACTCTGCGTTATAAAATGCAAGAATATATGGATGCAGGGGTAAAATTAGGATGGTTGATCAATCCTCAACAGCAACAGGTAGAAATTTATCGTTTAGGAAAAGATGTAGAATTACGAAATTTGCCCACTGAGTTATTAGGTGAAGACATATTACCTGGACTTATTTTGAATTTAGATTGTTATTAACATTTATTTGTAAGGTAATTTTTTATCAAGGTAATTTTAAATTTAACTCTTTTAAAGTTGGATCATCTGCATTTATTGTCACTGTATTAGGTTCAGCAGGTTTACCATTAACTATTAATTGATATGTTCCTAATGGTAATATCTCTTTGCTTTAATGTTTTCAGGACTTACGTAAAAGGGAACGAAAGTAGGGGTAATTCATGAATTACCCCTACACAAGAATAAGGTTTTAAGTCACATCTTGCGTAAGTCCTAGTTTTATTGGTTCAATTATTGACTAGAGTAGTATTTGCCATTCGTACCTAAAACTACCAACATTTTCTGCTGTGTGACAGTCGGAAAAGTCGGATCTTCAGGTCGGATCAAGTCGGATTCTGTCTGAAATACTTTTTTGGTTAAATATATAAAGTAATATTTGCCACAAAAACTTGGTAACTATCACAATTTAAATTAATCGAATGCCAGCAAAGTGCTATCATCAAGATCATGATCGGGTAGTAGACTAGCACGACCAAAGGAGTATTTATGGCAACAATTACTATTCGCAATATCTCTGATGAGTTAGTGGAGCGCATTAAACGTTTAGCAGCACAAAAAGGGGTTTCTATGGAGCAAGAAGTCCGCGATTTGTTGCAAAAACGCTATGGGCAAAGAGATGAAGTGCTTACTCGTATTCGTCAACGGGTGGAAGTGTTACCAATGGAAGCGGAAAGCCGGGTACAGTCTTGGAAGTCAGAAGGAAGACTCTGATGGTGATTGATACGATGGTATTTGCTTATGCCCTCTTGCGCGTAGAGGACAAGTATGAACAGGCGATCGCTGCTTTAGAATCTGTAGATCAAATTATCGTACCTGATTCGTTGTTTGCTGAGTTGGGTAATGTGATTTGGCAATGGATACAATTTCGACAATTACCATTACAAATAGGTTTAGATTCCATCCTGGATGCTGAGGCATTAGTTGATGTGATAATTTCCAGTTCTCAAATTCGGGATATTGCTTTAAAACTAGCAGTGGAATCAAGTCATTCTTTCTATGATACGTTATTTGTAGCAGCAGCAATTCAATCTGATACTCAGGTATTAACCTATGATCAAAAACTAGCAAATAAATTTGGCCATTACGTTCTCTTGTTGGAATAAGTTAGGATCAGTTAATAGAGTCCTCAAATAGTGGATAAAATCATGGTTGAGCAACTTTTAATCAAGGATATTGATAATTGCGACGTACCAGATGCCAATTTGCTAGTTACAGAAGATGATACACCAGTGGATAATCTCGCATCTGCCAAACAACAACGTTTATTAGTCGGTTCTCTTTACAGTGCTTTGCAAAATCAGGTTTTTTTAGCTGAAGCTAATGTTGGTGTTTACCATACCTATGGTGAACCTGCCATAGTTCCCGATGTATTTGTGAGTTTTGATGTAGAAACACCGCAAAATTGGTGGGAAAAACAAAATCGTTGTTATCTGGTTTGGAAATTTGGTAAAACCCCAGAAGTAGTGATAGAAATAGTTTCTAATCAAGATGGTGAGGAATTAGATAAAAAGCTAAAAATTTATGAAAAAATGCGGGTTTATCATTATGTCGTCTATGATCCTAATCTAAACTTAGGAGACAAAGTTTTAAGAGTTTATAGTCTCAAAGCCAGACGATATGTAGAAACTACAAATAATTGGTTAGAAGAAATTGGTTTAGGTTTAACTTTATGGGAGGGAGAATTTGAAGGTAGGAATGATACTTGGTTACGTTGGTGTGATCAAGATGATAATGTTTTAATGACTGGTGATGAAAGAGCAAAACAGGAAAAACAACGGGCTGAAAATGCTGAACAACGCGCTCAATTATTAGCAGAAAGATTGAGAGCTTTGGGTGTAGATCCTGATAGTATTTAATCAATATTTTATATGATCTCGTTCCCAGTCTCCAGACTGGGAATGCTATCAGGAGTCTCTGACTCCGGTTAAATATCATTTTTAATATTGAGATTAATCCAATAACAGCAAACTGCTATCATCATGATTGGCTTATATGGGAATAAGAAATAAAGACAAACGAACCACTTCAGACGCAGAGAAAGCAGAGAAATAAAATAAAAATAGTCGGTTAAAACCGACTTGAGCAAGTCCTAAGTTGACAATTTCATAGACAAAACTATACTTGTATTGACAAAAATCAATATATTTTTAGGAAAAAATCAACTACTTGATATATAATACGGTGATATCAAGTATTGAATTGAGACTATTGCCGACGCGAAAACCAAGCAATGATGGTGGTAGTCTTTTTCAGAAACTTAATTGGAACACAATCGCGTCTGGCTAAGGCGTGAAAGTCTACTGAGGGATAACTGCTCCCATGCTCCCGTTGAAGTAGAAAGTAAAGTCTAGTTTTGTCTAGGTTTTATATAGCAGCTTTTAGACAGGGAATTTATTCCCTGTCATCTATCCCTGTCATCCATTCCCTGTCTTATAAAATATTAATCCCCATCCCCAATATCCCGCTTAGGTGGACGCTTATAAGCAAAGGTAAAACTCTCACCACTAGCAATGACTTTCCGCATCTCATCATACATGGGATAATTACCTACACCACTTAAATTTGCCCAACCCCGCGCCCTCGTTAACGCAACAAACAACTGGTTACGAAAACTTACATCACTTTCATTCCGTGCAACGTGATCAAAACCCACCACATAAACCATATCTGCTTCATGGCCTTTTGCGCGAGTAATACGAGAAACCGTCACCCCACCATCACACCAAAATTTATCAGGATCATTATTGGGATATTGGGGAACTAAATCATTTAATTTTAAAGCGGTGGGAATATAAACATCAATGTCCTGTTCCATTAAAAAACTTGCAACAGATGTTTCTAACTCCATTACTTCCAAAGGTGAACCTAAAACTAAAACCAAAATATCCCGACTGGGGTTAAGTCCATCATGGACAATATTGTGCATTATCTTTTCTGATAAAGCAGTCATTTCTGCTTCATGAGAAGAAAAAGTTTCAAATTCTAAAACCGGTTCTCCCCACAGTTCAGGAATAGGGTTTGGTGAAAATTCAGGTTTTCTAGTAATAGTAACTGGTTGACCAACTCGGCGAAAATCTCCTTTTACTTCATAACCAATTCTATGCCAATCTTCTTTATTTGTAATTCCTGTTAACATTCCTTCAGGACGTAATAAACCCATTCCCATTGCATGAGCAGCAGTTAAAATTTGCCCGGGTGTGCGATAACAACGACGCATTACTTCAGAACGTTTAATACCTCCAGAATATAGAGGTTGTTTATTCAATAAATTACTTAATTTTTCCCCAAAAACTTCCTTAGCTTTGGGAACTACTAAACTATCTAAACTTTGCGCTTCATCATAAGCCCAAATTAATCTTTTTTCTTCGGTTTTATCTTCACTTACTGGTTTTAATGCTTGATAAGCTAACCAATAAATTGCTTGTTTATCTTCATATTTTAAATCATCATCTGCTACTAAATCTTGACCTTCATCTATCAAAATTGCATCAAACATTGGTTCAATTTTGATTTCTTCTAAAAGTCGTTTACTTAAATCTATTAATCCCCGGTTTGGTTGTCTTTCCTTAGTATTCTGGACTGTTCCCGGTCTTTTTCCGTGATATTCACAAATGGTACTGTATAAACCAGGTTGTTCTTTTGCACCCCAAGCATGAAGTACCTGTAATTTTAAATTTGTTTTGGGATCATAGTGCATTTCTCCACAACTAAAACGCCGTATCCATTGATCCAATAAACCAATCATTAAATCATATAAGGAACGGGTAAAAAATACTAAGGCAATATCCCAATCTGGATGTTTCAAGTGCATACTTGCGGCTTTTTGACAGAGTAAAACTGTTTTTCCTGAACCTGCAATACCGCGAATACGTTGGGGACCGGGAGGAATTTCTTTACCGATATGTTCCTGTTGTAAATCTATTTCATAGAGTTTTTCTCGTAAACTGTCAATAACAGCAGAACGGGTTTTTCCTATAGTTGCAACTCGTTCACGGGGAGGTTTACGCAATACAGGAGTACCGCCAACTACCGAAAGTAATAATTCCCAATTTTTATCTTCGATATTTTCACCGGGAATGATAATATTAGCTTGGTTAATGCGTTCTATTAAACCAGCTTTACCTAATTGATCTTGAAAAATAATTGGCGGAATATCGGGTAATTCATGAAAACCTTTTTCTTGCCATTGTTGTGATGTAATATGCGGTAAAGCAATGATCGCTCTACCGTTAATTTTTCTCCAAAGTGCAGCTTCTCTATCACTATAGGATATGATTGATCGCAGTTGATGTTCTACAATTTGATAGGGATTGATTTCGGTAACGTCACTATTTTGCAATTGCCAAGTTTGCCTGTTAATATTAGTAATCTGGTCAATATTTAGAGATTGAACAGCAATGACTAATACTCCAAATTCTCGATCAACTATTAATATATCCGGTTCTTTTCTGGTTTCTCCTACTTTGAAAAAAATAGGATACCGCCAATATCCAATGCAGTTTCTATCTGCAAATGCACCCCGTACAGCATCCCATACTTTCTGCTCTCCGTCTTGATTTTTTATAGCTTCGGTAGTGATAAATTTGCTACCCTGTTCTTCGATGCCTACAGCCATTTGTTTTGCCTGTATAAGATGGTTAATACTGTTAAGCTAACACTATCTATAGCTTGTGAACAGTGAGATTATACGGATATGGGGGTTTCAGTATTTTTAACTATAAATTTACGGGTTTTCTCAAAAAAATGTGAATTTGTGTAAGTTACTGTCAGTACAATATTGATCAGAACATAGTCAGAACATAGGTTGATGCATACACTGGTATCTAGTACAAATTTGGGCATTGCATAAATGCGGGATGTTTTTTGTGTGTAGAGACGTTCCATGGAACGTCTCTACAAGGAGTTTGAATATATGCAATATTGTTTTCATCCCCAAAATCAGCAACACCCAAATTTGAAAGTATTCGTCATCTATCTCTATCTTCTCTAATCATTTCTGTACTATCTCGCAACTTAAAATCTGCTGGATTTGAACGACGAATATTTTGGGTTTCTTCTAATAATTTCAAAATTTTAGTACATCTTCCTGATTCTATTTGCTGTTGTTCTATTTCTAATGCTGTTTGTAAAAGTAGTACAATTTGAGATTCTATAGAGTTATGTTCAGCCTTAGCTAGTTTTACTATTTGTTGATATAATTCATCGGGTAAATTGATATTGTTAAGAGTAGTCATTCTGAAAAATCCTCAAGTTATTATTTTTTATTGTTAATGATTATAACATAAATACTCTACACTCACATCTATTTGTTTTGTTATATTTTTTATTTTCATTTTTATTTTTACTTTATTTATGTTAAAATCAACATATTATAGTTATAGTGAAGACGATTATGTTAAATTACGATTTGCGTCAATGTCTTCCATCTTCTGCGGAACTTCCTGACTCTGATGATACTCCAGTGGATAACGAATTACAAAACCTAATTCCTAATTTATTAGAAGCAATTTTAGCTTTAGTTTGGCAAAATAGAAATGATTGGTTTTTTGGTGTGGATATGGGTATTTACTATGCACCAAGTAAACCACCTTTAGTTGCTGATGGTTTTTTGAGTTTGGGTGTAGAACGTTTTATTGGTGAGGAAGGAAGGTTAAGTTATGTACTGTGGGAAGAAGATAATATTCCCCCGATTTTTGCTTTAGAAGTTGTGTCTAAAACCTACGGGGGTGAATATGAAAGAAAGAAAATTGACTATGCAAAGTTAGGAATTTTATATTATGCAATTTATGTCCCTAATCGTCAAGGTCGGCGAAAACGTCAACCTTTGGAGATTTATAAATTAGAAAATCATCAATATATTTTACAACCTCAAGGGCAGTTATGGATGCCAGAAATTGGTTTAGCTTTAGGAAGAGAAAGGGGTACTTATTTAGGGAGAAATAGAGAATGGTTATACTGGTATAATCAACAAGGTGAAAGGTTGCTAACTCCTGAAGAGTTTGCACAACAAGAAAAACAACGTGCAGATCAGGAAAGATTAAAAGCGGAAAAGTTAGCGCAGAAATTACGAGAATTAGGAGTTAACCCAGATGATATTTAATTAGGGTTTGCTGAGAAAGTCTTTCCGTGAGGGCATAGGAGTCAGGAGTCAGGAGTCAGGAGTCAGGAGTCAGGAGTCAGGAGGAGATTTGAAAATTTCTTTGCCATCTCTTGAAATCCCAAAAAATGCACACTTTTTCCAGTATACCCTTCAAAACCCTTGCACTAATTTCTGTGTTTATCAGCCTCTAACCTTTGATATATCAAGGTTTTAGGTTTATTCAGCAAACCCTAATTAGTAGTTATATATCCCCAGATCCCCGACTTCTGCGATCAATCTACATTTTATTTATAGGATAGTAAAAGAAGTCGGGGATCTGATCACTGGTATCTATTCCATTTCTATTCTGATTTAATAAATTTTCCCGTAGTTCCAGGAATTTGCTCATTTTGTTTGTTCATACCTGGTAACATTGCAGTATGAAAAATCAGGATAGAAATTAATGTGAACATCACCCCAAATAAAATCATATCTGTTCCTGAACGACTAGAAATAATCACAGATGAATTATTTATTTTTCCATTTGATAAAGGTATTGTTTTCTGTACAGATGGGGGTTTTTGTAAGTCTTTAATTATTTCCTGCGCTGATTGATATCTGGTATCTTGATATTCATCAATCATTTTACATAAAATCTCTTTTAAATCATCGGTAATATTAATATCCCTATACCAAGTATCAGTTAATTTTTCAGGTTTTAATCCCGTAATTAATTCAATTATTGTCATTCCCAGTGCATAAATATCACTATTTTTTTCTGGATAACCTCTCATTTGTTCTATGGGTGCATATCCACGGGAAAATATATTAGTACCTGGTGTTTGTAATTTTGTATCATTGGGATTTTCTGCTTTGACTGCACCAAAATCTATTAAAAATAACTTGTCATTATGATCTATCATAATATTATCAGGTTTAATATCACGATGGATAATACCTTTTTTGTGAATATAATCGAGTATTTTTAAGATATCTAGGAGAATTTTTTGAGATTTTTCAATACTCAAATTTTTAGCTTCATGCAGTTTTTCCCTTAATGTTTCACCATGAATATATTGTTGTACTAAGTAATATTGTTGATTTTCTGCGATATAATCTACAAAATCAGGAATTTGTTGATGATGCAACTTTTGTAAAATTTCTTTCTCATCATTAAACTTGCGTTGAGCGATCGCTATTTTATTTGGCTCATTGCTAGAAAATGTCAATTGTTTAACCGCGTAGTTTTTTCCATACTGATCCACTGCTAAATAAGTTGTCCCAAAATTACCACTTCCTAAAATTTTCAGCAGTTGATATTTTCCACCAATATTATTCATATAGCACCACCATCACAGAGATGATCCCCTTCTTCATCTTCAGCATCAGCAAAGATTAAGAAATTTTACTTAATCTATACTATACCAAATATGCTATGATTGGTGAAATTTACCTTGGTTGATTTATTAAGTATTTTTACGGTAATGATTCAGGGGTAAGATCCCCGATTTCTGTGAATAAACGATAATTTCTTGTGAGGCGTAAATACCTCAACTGGCTTTCATCCCTTGCCTAAAGGACGGTTAAGTTTTTACGCCACGCTCCAAAACTTAACCTCAAGGGTTTTCAGCCTTTGTTCTTATAAAAGAAGTCAGGGATCTGAATTTTTTTTGATTTTTCTTAATTTTTAATGGTGATAACTACTTCTCTAATTCTCCCGTGATGGGGGAGAAATAGAGGAGAATGTTATTTTGTAGAAACAGGTGTATAAGGTGGCTAGGTATGCAGATAAATGTAACAATTTCACCAGAGAATGATCAGGCCTTAACTTCAACATTACCGTTGCGGATAGCCCAAGCTAATTCTAACATTTGAGTCCAGCGTTTTTGTAGCTGCTTGGGAGTGCATTGTACAGCCTTAGCGATCGCCTGATCACTTTCCTTTGCAGTTTTTAAGTTAAAAATTTGCTGTTGTTGTTCAGTCAATTGATTCCAGAACACTTCCCATTGTTGAGAAGACAAACCCAACTTATGTTCTAAACCAGCACCCAACCATTGATGTACTAATTGCCAATGATGCTGTTTAGCAAACTTCTCAACATGATATTTAAATCTTTGTTGCAAATAATCACGCTGACGACTGGTTAAACCTAAAATTTGGTCAATTTCTGGTGCAGACAAATCTTGAAGTTTCAAAGACAAATAATTCATACAGTCAGATTGACCTTGAGACTCCAGATATTTCATCAACTCAGTAATTACGCGATCGCGTTCTGATTCCTCAGAAGGATCAAAACTAGGTTTAGCAACCATCTGGGATCTAATCTGCTGCACCGCTAAATTACGTTGATAAGATTCCGCTTCTTCAGTTTTAGCAGAATCAACCGCCATTTCAATATCAACAGTCGTTTCCTGGGGTTGACGACGAGCAAAACCTTGAGCGCGTAACACGATCAACTGTTGATTCGCACCACCAGGTAAATTAATTCGACGTTTGGCATACTGCTCCGTAAACGCCATATACTCAGCTAATTGTAACTGAGTCCGGGGAGTATAATCTTCAGCTAATTCATTTTCCCGACGAAAAGCTTTAATCGCTTCGATATAAAAAGCTTGGAGAAAATCCTCAATCAGATTATAACGAGCTTCAAAACCCAATTCTGAGCCAGCAAGAGTAACGTGGCGATAAACAATAGCACCTAAACTACTATGTAACTCTACCCTTCCTTGTCGTGAACCTAATTGATGGTAACGCAAGCACTTTTGTAAACGATGTCTTGCTAAAGTAATCTGCCAAGACCTAACTTGCCCAGAAGTTTGAATGCGGGAACTTTTATCACATATCCGTTCTACTTCTTTGGTGATGCGTTGGGCTACAGCTTGCACACATCCAGATGAAGCCTTGACTTGAGACTGCATTTCCTGACAAAGAAGCTGTACTAAAGTCTCAGAATTAGTACCTGATAAATCTTCATTTGAAACATCACTATCAAAAGCAGGTGTAGAATTTGGCAGATTAACGAGGTTAGCTTTCATGACTTTTCCTGGAGTTGGTATTGCACCTTAACTAAAACGCAGACACAGTTCTTAAGTCCAGTCATCATCAGAGAATATTGGTGACATACATTTTATACATCTATCAAGACTCGCCGCAAATACTGTTGACATATAAGACTGTAGGAAATTTCAGAAGTTAAGGGGCCTGTCAAGTGTGTCGCTTTTTTGATCAGCAACCAGATTAAAGGTGAGATATCGGTATGGAGAAGACGCTAAAAATGATTCAAACCCTAGCAATGCTAAGATTTGCCGCCATCTCTTGTTCCGTGATCCCAGCGTTCTATGGTATGACAATTTCAAAATTGAAGTATATTTATCACAATTTGCGAAACAGAGGGTGGAATCTGTAAAGCTGAATTATTATACCCAAGCTGCTGCTGCTTCCCAACCTAACCCCCTCCGTGTAATTATTGGTTCTTCATCCGTCAAGTCTAAAATGGTAGACACTTGATTCGTAGGTTCTTCACCTGTATCAATAATGATGTCCACCAAGTTATCTAAACGGTCAAATAGCTCTACCCTTGACAGAATAGATTCAGAATCTACTCCTAATATTTCATCATCTGTGTCATTGTGTGGTAAATGTGCCGAAGTGGAAATAATCGGATTTCCTAACGCTTCCAGCAATGCCAAACATACCCTATGATCTGGCACGCGGATTCCTGTTGTTTTTCGCTTAGGACTTTGCACCAGTCGCGGTACTAACTTGGTAGCAGGTAGCAAAAAAGTGTAAGGACCTGGTATCAAACGCTTCATAATCCGATAGGCTGTATCACTTACGAAGGCATAAGTAGACACATTAGAAAGTGAAGGACATAAAAAAGTCAGTGGTTTATCATTGGCTAACTGCTTAATTTGTCTCACTCTTTCCACCGCCGACTTAGCATTCAAATCACAACCAATGGCATAGACTGTATCAGTAGGGTAGAGCATGATAGCGCCACTAGAAAGCGCCAACTTTATATCCTCTATACGGCGGTTTTGAGGGTTATCAGGATGAATTTCAAAAATCTTGGCCATGACTGGGGATTAGGGACTGGTGACTGGTGACTGGTGACTGGTGACTGGTGACTGGTGACTGGTGACTGGTGACTGGTGACTGGTAATGTGAATAGTATTACCATTACCAATTACCCATTACCAATTACCCATTACCAATTACCCAAATAATTTATGCATAAAATTGCTTATTTTCAATGTCCCACTGGAATATCCGGTGATATGTGTCTGGGTGCTTTGGTAAGTCTGGGTGTTCCCGTAGAGTATCTGATAGAAAAACTCAATGGTTTAGGAATTGAGCAGGAATACCAGTTACGGTCAGAACTTGTCCACAGACAAACACAACAAGCAACTAAGGTTCATGTAGACCTAGTACATCACCATCACCATCATCATGGCCGTCACCTGCCAGAAATAGAAGAGATGATTGTCAAAGCCAATCTACCATCACGGGCAACAGCTTGGAGTTTAGCCGTTTTCCGCCAGTTAGCAGTGGCAGAAGGGGCAGTTCATGGCATTGAACCGGAGAAAGTTCATTTCCATGAAGTTGGTGCTGTAGACGCGATTGTGGACATTGTGGGGACTTGCGTGGGTTTAGATTGGCTAGGTATCAATACAAATAAAGAAGGATTACCTTTAATATACTGTTCACCGTTTCCCACTGGTGGGGGAATTGTTCGTGCGGCACATGGACAAATGCCAGTACCAGTACCCGCAGTTTTGAAGTTGTGGGAAATGCGGAGTTGTCCAGTTTATAGCAACGGCATTGATAAAGAACTGGTGACACCCACAGGGGCAGCGATCGCCACTACTTTAGCTAGAAGTTTTGGTTCACCACCACCAATGACCCTCAAACAAGTGGGATTGGGAGCAGGTTCTCTTGATTTACCCATCCCTAATATACTACGGCTGTGGATTGGTGAAATTTCAAATCTTCAAACCAGTGTTACAGATGTTGCTAATACTCATCACCATTCAGAACATCATGCAGAGCATCATGCAGAGCATCATTCAGAATCACATTTAGAACCTATTTCAGTTTTAGAAACCCAAATTGATGATTTAAATCCCCAAGCGATCGGTTATATTTTTGATGCTTTATTTGCATCTGGTGCGGTGGATGTCTTTACTCAAAGTATAGGGATGAAAAAATCACGTCCAGGACTTTTATTAACCGTGATTTGTCATCCAGAAAATTTAGCCATTTGTGAAGAAATTTTATTTCGTGAAACTACAACTTTAGGGATTCGTCGCACAACTCAACAACGCCGTATTTTACAACGAGAAATACAACAGGTAGAAACCCCCTATGGTAAAGTCGCTGTCAAAGTTGCCTGGAAAGGAGAAGCAACAGCAAAAGTCATTACCAATGTGCAGCCAGAATATGAAGATTGTGCAGACTTAGCACGAAAACATAATATTCCTTGGCGGGAAATTCAACGTTTGGCTTTACATAATTGGTATAGTCACAATTAACAACATCACACAAAATCAAAAATGTAAAAAGTCAGGAGTCCTGACTCCTTGAACTCCTGACTCCTGACTCCTGACTCTTGACTCTTGACTCCTGACTCCTGACTCCTGACTCCTGACTCCTGACTCCTGACTCCTGACTCCTGACTCCTGACTCCTGTATTCTTCTTAATATCAATCCGCTTCTTGTAAAGTCCTGTTTATTGCTTCTCCTGTATCTTCTGCTCGACGTTGAATATTTCTACCGATGTCTTCAGTTCCACGTTGTACATTTTTAGTTAAGTCTTTGACTCCTCTTTCCACATTTTCCTGAAGATTTTCCATTCCTCTTTGAGTACCCTTGGTTACTCCTTCTCGCAATTCTTCCGCTGAACTTCCCACATCTTCACCTAAGTTTTTCACCCGTTCACCAAAAGGTGTTCCTTCTCGATAATTACGAATATATTGATCAGTGCTATCAATTCCCTTGCGTTCAATATTTCTCTGAGCATTTTCTATGAGTTGATCTGCTCTATATCTGGCTGCTTTTTCAGCTTCTCTTGCTCTGGGATCTACATCACTAAAGTTGTTCATTCCTCCTTGATATTTGGAAATAGGATAATCTTTTGTCGGATCATATCTTCTTGCATTTGGTGGTTGTGCCGGTTGTCCCGCTATATTAGGACGATTACAAGCTTGTGCTAAACATAGGAATGTTAACGCCAAAAATATGCTTAAAATTTTCAATGGTCGCAGATTTTGTAACCAATTAGTTAGCCTTTTCATCTTATCCTCCTTGTATTTTTTCGACTGCATAAAAGCATAAAAGCTGAATCACAAAAGTCTATTTACTTACTGCGGGATTTTTCTGTAATTCAGGTCTATTGCTTGCTTTATCTGCTTTTTATTTTAAAAATCCTGAAGCTTTTTCTACTGACTATTACTGATTACTGATTACTGATTGCTGAATACTTACATAGTTTGAGTTTGATTTATTTAGGTTTGATTTATTTACATGGAAAACCTGATATTATTCTAAGGATTTTTAAATCAACTCTACCTCTAGCTTAGGTGACATTTTAGTGGTGATTAATTTTTGATTTTATCTAACTATAGGGAGATATTATTTAATATAATGATCTTGCTCCATTTAATGCTTAAATTCTACAAATAATGAAAAAAGTTGTGAAAAACGCTTTACGCTGGTTCATTTTCGGGGGAACGCTATTTTTTTTAGGGAAAGCTTTAAAGGATAATTGGCTAGAAGTGAGTTCTATCCGTATAGATGCTGCCGGATGGGCAATTTTAACAATTGCTACTGGTGTAACTTTACTGGCACATACTTGGGCTGGTTGGATCTGGACTTGGATATTAAAAGAGTTTAATCAATCTGTTTCAACTTTTGAATTTATTCAAGTTTATTTAAAAACGAATATTGCTAAGTATTTACCTGGCAATGTTTGGCATTATTACGGGCGGATCTTGGCGGCTAAAAATGCTAATATTTCTACTGTTACTGCAACTTTAAGCGTTTTATTAGAACCTTTACTCATGGCTACTGCGGCTTTAATGACTGTTGTTTTGTTTGGTAGTCAATTGGCAGTTAATAACACTAATATTTGGGTACAAATTTTGCAATTTCTCAGTTTAGTTGTGCTGCTGGGTGCTGTTCATCCTTTGGTTTTAAATCCCATAATTCGCTTTTTATATCGGTTAAAAAATCAAAAAAATCAAAATTCTACATCAGAAAATCAGTCTATTAATGGTTTAGGTCTGAAATGCTATCCTCTGCTTCCTTTGTTGGGTGAATTG
The DNA here is from genome assembly GCF_014299995.1 of Sphaerospermopsis sp. LEGE 00249. Taxonomy (NCBI): domain Bacteria; kingdom Bacillati; phylum Cyanobacteriota; class Cyanophyceae; order Nostocales; family Aphanizomenonaceae; genus Sphaerospermopsis; species Sphaerospermopsis sp. LEGE 00249. Next base: position 34,370 of record NZ_JACJUZ010000055.1, read on the forward strand.
ATTTTTTTAGGATTACGGGGAACTGGGTTTGTTTTAACTATGTATGCTTTATTTTCTGTAAAATTAAGCCAAATTCCTTTATTATTCGGGGCTTTTAGTTTTGCTTGGGTTTTGGGTTTGGTTGTTCCCGGTGCGCCTGGTGGTTTGGGGGTGTTTGAAGCTACAGCGATCGCTCTTTTACAACATCGTTTTCCCGCTGCTTTGGTAATCAGTGCGATCGCTCTCTATCGTCTCATTAGCATTTTGGCTGAAACCGCTGGTGCTGCTTTGGCTTCCCTGGATGAACGTCTTTCTAGCTAGGTGATTGGTGATTGGGAAACAAGGAACAGAAAATTATAATAAAAGTATTACCAATTACCAAAAAAATGATCGCTGCTAAAGACAAAACCCCCCACCTCACCCCAGAAGAGTACCTGACCTGGGAACTCACCCAACTGGAAAAACACGAATATATCAATGGCCAAGTTTACGCTATGAGTGGCGGTAGCGTTAATCATAGCCGCATTGCCATTAGATTTACGACTATGTTTGATACCCATTTAGACGCTAGTAGTTGCATAACAGGTAACTCAGACCTCAAAGTTAATATCTTAGGTACTACTAACTACACCTACCCAGATGCCAGCGTCACTTGCGACGAACGGGACAAAACCAATATGCAATATATTACCTACCCCTGCTTAATAGTTGAAGTTCTTTCCAAAAGTACCGAAGCCTATGACAGAGGTGGTAAATTTAGAATGTATCAAAATAACCCAGCTTTAATAGATTATCTTCTAGTCAGTTCCACCAGCCTAGAAATTGACCTTTATCATAAAAACGAGGCTGGAGACTGGTTAATTATTAACTACAAACCAGGTGACACCATCCAACTTAAAAGCATTAATCTTAACTTTCCCCTTGAACAAATCTATCGCGGTTTAAATCTTGAACCAGAGAATGGGGAATAATGCTTTTATTCTATACTTTTACTGCTATATAAAACCTAGACAAAACTAGACTTTACTTTCTACTTCAACGGGAGCATGGGAGCAGTTATCCCTCAGTAGACTTTCACGCCTTAGCCAGACGCGATAAATTAATTGCAGCGTTTAGATCCCTATCTAT
>NZ_JACJUZ010000056.1:0-34678 GCF_014299995.1 Sphaerospermopsis sp. LEGE 00249
GTCCCCAGTCCCCAGTCCCCAGTCACCCAATAACTCACCACGCATTACAGTTATAGCTTGTCCTGCTAAAAAAACGCGATTTTCACCAGGATAATAAACTTTTACTACTCCACCACGACGAGAAGCTTGATAAGCTAAAAACTCATCTTTTTTTAACCTTTCACGCCAAAATGGTGCTAAACAACAATGTGCAGCACCAGTCACCGGATCTTCATCGATACCCAAACCAGGAGCAAAAAACCGCGATACAAAATCATATTCTCCATCACCAATACTGGTAACAATTACATTAGCAACGGGTAATTTTTTCATCTGTTGAAAATTCGGCTGCATTTCCCGCACTAATTCCGCAGATGCAACTTCTACTAAATAACCTAGAGAATTGAGGTAAACTGATTTATAATCTATTCCTAAAACTTCATTTAATGCTGATGGTGGTTCTGTGGTTTGGGAATAATTTACAGGAAAATCTAACTCAATCCAATTATCTTTTTTCTGAGCAATTAATAAGCCACTTTTGGTATAGAAACGGGCTTCTTGTTCTGGTGATAAATGACCTTCTGACCATAATACATGGGCGCTGGCTAAAGTGGCATGACCACAAAGGGGAACTTCTACCGATGGGGTAAACCAACGCAGATTAAAACCGTCATTTTCTCTGATCAAAAAAGCCGTTTCTGATAAATTCATTTCTTGGGCGACTTTTTGCATCCAGTCGTCAGGTTGGGGAATTGCTAATACACAAACTGCGGCGGGGTTGCCTGTAAATAGTGTATTGGTGAAAGCATCAACTTGGGTAATTTTTTGGGTAATTTTTTTGGTCATGTTTTGGGTGATAATGAGATTATTTGCATAATATCATTGATTGATGGTTACAGCAGAAATTGAAGCTTATCGACTAGGAAAATTAACATCTTCATAAACATCGGTTAAAAGACAGTTAAAATTTACGCTTGTTAACTCCAATTGTTGATTACCTCTATAAATATAAAGTTCCCATCTTCCTTGATTATTGCGACGAAAACAATCAACTCTTTGACGATTTTGGCTCACTAAAACATATTCTTGTAATGTTTCTAATTCTTGATAGTCAATGAATTTATCACCTCTATCAAAGGCTTCAGTTGCAGGTGATAAAACTTCAATAATTAAACTTGGATAGCGTTTAAAATATTCAAAATCTGTATCTCTTAGATCGCAAGTTACCATGAGATCAGAATAATAGAAAATATCCAGAGTTTCAATTCTTGCTTTCATATCAGCAACATAAAGACGGCATCCTGTACCGCGAATATGATTTCTTAAAAGAGCAACTAAATTAGTAGTGATTGTCACGTGGGCATCACTAGCACCTGCCATTGCGTAAATTTGCCCTTGAATATATTCATGTTTAATAGGACTGGATTTTTCAGCTTCTAAGTATTCTTCTGGGGATAAATATTGGTGAGATTGGGCAAGAGTCATATATTTTATGGTTAATAATAGATGAGTTTTTAGGTGTGTTTATAGTATAGCAAATTTTGAGGTATAGCAAATTTTGAGATTTTTTTATTTCACGCAAAGACGCAGAGACGCAAAGGAAGAACGCAAAACAGAAAATGAATAAAAAATCTAAACCGATGCAAAACCAGTAAACTGTCTAACATAAGGTGATCTAAATCCTAAAACTATATCAGTTTTCGGTACACCTAACTCTACTAACTGTTGAGCAATTCCTTCTTCTGTAAAATCTCTTTCAATCCAAATTTTACCATCTTTAATCTTAATATGAATGGGACAACCATAAATTCTATTTTCATCCTTCCAGCCTGTATACAACAATAAATAAATATCCCGTTCTGTATCAAACACAATTTCTGTATTTTTTAAATCTTCCTCTGCTTGGTCTTTTGCATATTTAGAGATAATATCTTTTACTATCTCCCGATAATTTAAGGTTTCCATAATACGATTTCCTCCTTTGTTAGACGTAAATATAACGGATCATCAGTAATTAACCAACTATCCTTTTCTAAGGCTATTTTAACAGTATTGTGAAATATATCTTTTGCTGACATAAAAAGTTAAAGTGATATTTTTTATTAAATTATACCTGAATTTTTAAGTAATGCCTCTATATTATATTCGTAGTTTGGGTTAAACAAAGTGCAACCCAACGCAATAACATTATAAAGATGTTGGGTTTCGTTCCTCAACCCAACTTACATACTTGTATAATAAAAATTAATATGATAAGCATTTGTCCTGATAGTAAATATTTTAGTTTCGTTATAATATTAACTGAGTTGTTATATATCTTTACCAATACAACTTTACCTAATTAGTTACTGAAAGGGGTATTTGTATGATTACCATTACTATCTTGATAGGTATTATCTTAATTTTGAGTTATCTTTTATTTAAAGAACATAATCAACCACAATTAAAGATTGCTACACAAGATTTTCAGAATGTGGCTAAATATAATTTAATCACTAAAGTTTTTTTAGATGTATTTTCTCAATCTCAGCAGTTGAATACAAAAGTTGAGATATTGACTAATGACAATAAATCTTTAAAACAAGAGATTCAAAAGCTAGAACAACAAATTAATACTTTGCTTCAGGAATATCAAACAACTTTAGAGTTAAATAATAAGTTACAGATACAAAATACTATTTTTACACAAAGAAATCTAGATTTAGAAACTAACCAAAAATCCTTTATTCAAAAGTTGGGTGGTATTGTTTATAAGGAGAATTTAGAAGATAAAACATGGGATTTAGTTCTAGATAAAGTTCAGGTGTTAATGAATGAACGCAATGAAACTGTAATAAAACTTCAAGCGATTAACCAAGATTTTGAAGTTATTAAACAGACGAATGAGATTCTTCTTAAAGAAAAGAATACTTTTAATCAATCTCTGGAAGTTCTCAAGTCTATCATCGCTACAAAAGAAAATGAGATTAATTCATTAACACCAAAGTTGAGGGGTTTAGAATTTAGATGTGAAGAGTTAGTTAAAGATTTACAGTCTAGAACTGATAATAATATTGAGTTGGAAAAAATCAAAAATGATTTAAAAAATCTGCAAGATGTGATAATTCACAAGGATAATTTAATTCACAGTTTGGAAATAGAAAAGAGTGAGAATTTACAAAAGATATCTTTATTAGAAGCAAGTGTTATTACTGAAAAATCTACTTGTGAATTACTGACACAAGAGAAATTGAGTTTGAATAGTCGTGTGCAACAATTAGAAGACGAAATTAGAGGTTTAAATAATAAACCTATAGATATTAATATAGAAAGGTTAGAATCTCAGATTGCTCAAAAAGATAATGAGATTAAGAAGTTAGAAGATGAGAAAAATCAAAATATTCAAAAAGTAAAGCAGTTGGAAATAAGCGTTACTGAAAAAGAATTAGAGTTAAAAACAACTATAGAAGATAGTAATAATCGTATTCAAGAATTAGAAGAGGAAAGAGATTCTTTAACTGCTGATTTAAGAGATATTGAAAGAAAATTAAGAGGTGTTGCAAGTGAATTAAGTGTATTTAAAGGTGGTAATATTAGTGGTTTGACTGAGGAATTACAAAAACAGATTGCTCAAAAAGATGCTGTGATCAAAAAATTGGAATTTGAAAAATCTGAAATCCTTGAACGTCTCAATATATTAGCGGAAAGTTTTGATGAATTAACAGAAGATTTTAATGAATTAACAGATAATTTCAATGAATTAACAAGGAATTTTAATCAGAAAGAATACCAACTAGAAGTAGTTACAATAGAGAAAATTGATCTGGATAATCGTGTTAAAGAGTTGGAAGCTGATGTTAAAGCATTGGAAGGAGAACAGTCTTTGTTAATTCAGAAGTTAAGAGATAAAAAATCAAAAATTAGTGAATTACAGCAGGATCTTTCATTAATGTCTCAGTATGCAGATGATCTAGAACAATATGCGGAAGATTTAGAACAGTATTATTTAGAAGAGTTAGAAACTTATTCAGATAGTTCTAATATAAACGAATTAGAGGAGTTGCAAAAACAAATTGATGAGAAAGATGATGATATTAGAAAATTGACATCTCACATAAATCTTATTTTGGAAGATGAGTATTTAAAGGATTTACAACAAGAAATTAGTGAAAAAGATGCTTGTATTAGGAATTTAAAATCTCATATAAGTCTTCTTTTGGAAAATCAGTCTTTAAACGAGTTAGAACAGCATCTTAATAATATATATGATTATTTTTATGAGGAATATATCTATATTTACACAACTCCGTTAAGGTCAGAAATTTTTATAGGTATGGATATTGATACTATGAATTTTTTCAGACATCGTTTGTACGAAGAACAACGCAAAGTCAAACATCTTCTCGGTATGACAAGAAAAATAAATACTTTGATGAGGTACAGATAGGTTATGTCCTTAAATCCTAAACCACAGCAAACTCAGTCAAATATTTCACATAATGATGACAATTAATTTATGATTCATCAGCTAATAATTCTGTTAGAATTTCTTCTGTAAGTCCTTTAGCTTGAGCTTGCGATTTTGTAAGTTAATAAGTTCTGGGATAGTTGGATGAGTAAAAATGTGATGACTAGCGTTGATACGTGATAAAGAAAAACCAAAGGCTTCAACTAAAGTCACTAAATCCTCAAATTGAAGATTTCTAGGTTTTGTCTCCCTTGCTCACTTTGAGGGTTTTTTCTTTTTCCCCTACTTATTGAGCCGATACGATTTGATCACCACAAAAAAAGAAAATGTTTAAATTTAGAAACAATACTTAATAAATTTATTGAGAACATCAACCAATATCAAGAAACCGCAAAATTTCTCAAGAAAAAATAAAATTCCACCGATTCTAATTTCTAAGAACTACCATTAAAACAAACAATCAAAAATTGGTGTGTGCCATCATGACAACTAAAAAGCAATTTAACAGCTTTGAAGAAATGCTCTCTGGTTCTGATGTACCAGTGTTAGTAGACTTTTACGCTGAATGGTGTGGTCCTTGTCAGATGATGGGACCGATTTTAGAACAAGTGAATCTGCAATTAAAAGACCGTTTACGAATTGTCAAAATTGACACTGAGAAATACACTCAATTAGCTAGTCAATATCAAATTGCAGCTTTACCAACCTTGGTATTATTTAAGAATGGTCAACCTGTAGATAGAATTGAAGGTGTACTGCAAGCACCACAATTAATTCAACATCTGCAAACACTGGTTTAATTTGGTGATTGGTGATTGGTGATTGGTAATGGGTAATGGGTAATGGGTTATTAATCTTCCCAGTCCCCAGTCCCCAGCGATGCACTGAGCTTGTCGAAGTGTCCCCAGTCCCCAGTCACCAGTTTTTAAGAACGTCTGGCATTTAAACAACACCATTCTTTGCGTTTCCACAGGGTAGCCACAACCCAACCATTTTGTTCTAAAACATCAGCCACAGCTTTAGATTGTTCTAATAAAATACCACTAAAAATACCCCAGGTACTTGGTTTAATAATAGCTGCCATTTCTGGAATTAACTCAATAATGACATCAGCCAAAATATTACAAACAATACCATCAACTGGCTGATCAATTATTTTTGTCAAAACGTCCACACTACCCAAGGCTGGGATCAAGCGTTCTGAATTAATATCATTAAGGGTGCGATTGCTCAAAGTTGATTTTACCGCCAAAGGATCATTATCAACTGCATAAACTTTTTTTGCCCCCAGGAGTATAGCACCTACAGAAAGGATACCCGAACCGCAGCCAATATCCGCAATTACTAGGGAATCTTTTTTATTCTCTGTACCTATAAAAGAATCAGGAATTGCACTTAGGCGCATTTCCAGAGATTCTAGACATAGTTGAGTTGTGGCGTGATTACCTGTACCAAAAGCAACACCAGGATCAAGACGAATCACCAACCGTTCTGATGATGCAGGTAATGGTAGCCATGCGGGGTTGATCAAGAAGCGATCGCCAATATCTTGAGGTTGCCAATACTGTTTCCAACTACTAGACCAGTCTTCCTCATCAATCAAATTCCAGTGTAACAGCGGAGAAGGCAACCCGATACACAAAGCATCTTGACGCAACCATAAAGATAACGCCGATAAATCTAATAATTGTGCTTGAAAGCTAGGCAAATAAGCCTTTAATAGCGATGAATTTCCTTTGCTTTCAATAGCAGTACCACGACAGCCAAAAGTTTCCAGTCGCCAAAAGATAGAATCTTCTAGGTCTGGTTCACATAAAATTTTCAGTTCCCACCAAGTATTTGCCATAGAATTTTAAATTACTAGAACAGGGAACAGGTAACGGGGAACAGGGAACAGGGAACAGGGAATAAAGAATATAACTGTCACCTGTCACCTGTCACCTGTCACCTGTTTTAAAGTGTTACTGTATAAGCATCGCGAATACCAGATACTTGTTTAATTTCATCCAAGATGCCATCTGGTAAAGGATCATCAATACTTAAAGCCATGACTGCATCACCACGGACGATTTTCCTTCCTACCTGCATACTGGCAATGTTAACGTTAAAACTGCCCAGTAAAGAACCGAGTTTACCGATAATTCCTGGCATATCCCGGTGTAAGGTGAACAGCATATATTTGCTAGGTGGCACATTAATGGGGAAACCATCCACATCAGTTAAGTGAATTTCCTTATCACCCAACAAAGCACCTGTGACAGAGTGAGTACCTAAAGTACCTGTAGCTTCCAAATGTAGCGAACCTGCATAGTCTCTTGCTGAAGCATCCCTGGTTTCAATTACCCGAATACCTCTTTCTTTGGCTTCTATGCTGGCATTGACATAATTTACCCGTTCCCGCAAAGCTTGGTAAAGCAACCCTTTCAGCGCCGCTACTACTAAAGGCTGACTCTTATTAGTAGCCAGATCCCCTTGTAGTTTAACATTCAGTGTTTCCACCCTGCCACCTGCCAGTTGTCCTACCAAGTTACCCAAGGTTTCCGCTAACTGCATATACGGCTTGAGTTCTTCCAAGATATCGGGTCCGAGTCCAGGAATATTTACCGCAGAACGGGCTGGTAGTCCTAACAACACATCGCGGATTTGTTCTGCCACGTCTATGGCTACGTTTACTTGGGCTTCGGCAGTAGATGCACCTAAATGGGGTGTGAGAATTACATCTTTACTCAGCGATCGCAACTCAGATTCTCCCAAAGGTTCAGAGTCGAATACATCTAAAGCTGCACCTGCAATTTTACCTTCTTTAATCGCCCCTGCTAATGCTGCCTCATCAATAATTCCCCCCCTAGCACAGTTAATAATTCTGGTGGTGGGTTTCATCTTCGCCAAAGTTTTAGCGTTGATTAAATTGGCAGTTTCTGGAGTTTTGGGAATGTGTAAAGTGATATAGTCTGCTTGTTGGAATAATAAATCTAATTCCACCAACTGACAACCAATTTGTTCTGCTCTTTCTGTAGAAATAAAGGGATCATAAGCTAATAACTTCATCCCCATTGCCTTAGCTACATGAGCAACATGAGAACCGATTTTTCCTAACCCCACAATACCCAGGGTTTTCTTATAGACTTCCGCACCGACAAAAGTTTTTCTGTCCCATTCTCCCCTTTTTACAGAAGCATTAGCATCGGGGATATGACGAGATAAAGATAACATCATTGCTAATGCGTGTTCGGCAGCCGCAATGGTATTTCCTTCTGGGGAATTAACGACTACAATACCTTTACGGGTAGCCGCAGGAACATCCACATTATCCACACCCACACCAGCACGGCCAATAATTTTTAATTGGGTACTGGCTTCAATAATTTCTTGAGTAACGCGAGTTCCAGAACGAATCATCAGCGCGTCATACTCACCAATAATTTCTATTAGTTCTGCTGGTTTTAGATTTGTTTTGACATCAACTGTAGCAACTTGGCAAAGAATGTCAATACCAGCTTGGTCAATGGGATCGGAAACAAGAACCTTAGACATGATTACTTCATTTACAATTATAGGTTTTCCGCAAGCATTTAGCTATTAGCGGTCAGCAGTCAGGTTTTTAACAGTTACGTCCAAAATCATATATTTGATAATCTACTGTTTGATAAAACATTCTGACTCCTGACTCCTGACTGCTTACGAATTTGCTGTACAAGATTTTTAAGTTTAGTCCTTATCCGCAACAATTCAGCAAAAATTATGTGTTTCTATAACAAACTAGCAGCCTTACGTACTCTATAGTAATGGAATTACTCAGATGTACCTAAATGACATTGGTGATTGGTGATTGGTGACTGGTGATTGGGTAAAATTAAATTAATGACCAATGACTAATAACTAATAACTAATAACTAATGACCAATCACCAATAACTAATTAGGAAATTGGCCACCGCGCACTTCTAAGGCGTAACTTTGGACTGCGTTGGTAATTTGTTCTCGTAAGTTTGTATAAACTTTTGCAAAAGGTGGCTGTTTTTCTGAAAGCCCCAAAACATCAGAAGTCACCAATACTTGACCATCACAATCAACACCCGCACCGATGCCGATGGTAGGAACACGTACTTTTTGAGTAATTTCTAATGCTAAATTGGCGGGGATATGTTCTAAGACTAGAGAGAATACACCAGCTTGTTCTAGAGCGATCGCCTCATTTAAAATGCGCTCTCCTGCGGTCTGAGTTTTGCCCTGTTGTCGCAAACCGAGTTGATGTACTGATTGCGGTGTTAAACCCACATGACCCATGACAGGAATACCAGCTTGTACCAACCGGGCTACAGTTTCGACCATTGCCGGATAGCCACCTTCTAATTTTACCGCCTGTGCGCCAGTTTCTTTCAGTATTCTGCCAGCAGAGTGCATCGCTTGGGAAACACTTTCTTGATAAGTTAAGAATGGTAAATCTACCACCACCAAAGCCCGTTTTACACCACGACGCACAGCTTTAGCATGATGGATCATTTCTTCTAACGTAACTGGCAGAGTGGTTTGATATCCCAGCATAACTGCCAGAGAATCACCCACCAAGATTAAATCTACACCAGCTGTATCTAACAGTTGAGCGATCGCATAATCCCAAGCAGTCAAAGCGACAATTGCCCGTCCTTGCTGTTTCCATTGTATTAATTGCTGGGTAGTAATTGGCATAATCAGGAGTTCAGGAGTTCAAGGAGTTCATTCAGGAGGCAGGAGGCAGAGGGCAGAGGGCAGAGGGCAGAGGGCAGAGGGCAGAGGGCAGGAGGTAGGGGAGGTAGGAGTTATTTATTTTGGATTTTGGATTTTGGATTGTTTTTGTTAACTCCAATCTAAAATCTAAAATCTAAAATCTAAAATCTAAAATCTAAAATCTAAAATTTTTTTTCCCCAGTCCCCAGTTCTTACTTCACACTCCGCCCAAAACCAAAATGAGGCCGTGCTTTATCCATTGTAGGCATTAACCACGCTAACCCCTCGCTGGTTCCCACCCATAACTTGTTACCCACATCAGGGGCAAGAGTCAACACCCGACTGGAAGGCAGTCCCGCTACTTGATCTAATAAAGCTCCTGTATCTGGATTTAATCGTAACAAACCGTTGTTGGTTCCCACCCACACACTACCATCTTCAGCAAAATGAACTGAAGTGACATTTTTGCCGCGCAGAGGAGTTACAGACCTTAACACAATCCCATTTTTGGGGTTTATTACCAATAATTGATTTGGCATTCCCGCCCAAATTAACCCTTCAGGACTGATAGCTAAAGTTTGTACTGTCGCCCCTGGTAAATTATTTATCCTCTTCATTATCAAAGCACTGCCAGTATTTACCCTGACCAGTCCATCTAAAGTTCCCACCCACAACTGACCATCTGCATCTAAGGTCATGGCGTTAGCACTCACACCCGGTAGATTTTTTAAAGTTGTCATAATTAAGCCTTGGTCGGGACTAACCAAAGCTAAACCTGCATCTGTACCAGCCCACAAATAACCACGTTTATCAACCAACAAAGATAATACCCGTTTGGAAGGTAGTAATAAATTTTGTGCTGTAATTTCATTAGTCTGGGGGTCAACTCGCGTTAAACCTTCATAGTTACCGACCCACAACCGACCTACTTTATCTTCAGCTAAGGCAGTAATAGTCACATTTGGTAAACTAACACGGGCAATAATATTACCTGTATTCGGGTCAATGCGTGATAAACCCCGCCAAGAACCAACCCACAAATTACCAGAAAAATCCTTTAATAAGTTACTGATCCGATAATCTGTTTCTGTTTCTCTCTCCAGGACATCCCGTTCATCGGGTAAAGGGTCTACTCTTTTTGGTGGGGGTGCAACTGGGTAAGTAGTTGCATTATTGGGTTTTAGATCAGGGTTATTTTGTCCTAGTGCAGAATTTTCTAACCAGGGTACAGATATTAACCCCAAAAGCGCGGATATTATCAATAAAAGAGTATGTTTGTAAAATATGGCCACGGTTATATTCCTTTCTAGTTAATTTTACTAATGTCTTATGGCTGTATTCTTACCATATTTTTCCATTAATTGGTTATAATGTAGCAAACTTGAAAAGTCAGTATTTAGAAGACAGAATACATAATTGATAAGTATTCAGCAGTCAGCAGTCAGCTATCAGCTTTCAAGATTGAAATACAAAGAAAGTTTAAAAATAAAGGGTTTCAAGTTACGCATAGTTCATTTTCGGAGATATCTAAATAGACCCAGTATACCCCTAGCGCGTTTTGGGTACATATGTATATAATTGGTAATATTTTTCATCTTCGGTAGAACCACGGTATATTTTCCATTTACCGTTCTACCATTTTTTCGTTATATATTTCGGACAGGTCTAAAGACTATACTGAAATAAATAAAGAGATAAATACAGAAGTTATCAAGAAAATACAAACTATTTATAAACGCAGCATTAGCAATTTAGAAGAAAGAGGTTTAAGAACTTTATTTTTAGCTTATGGAATGGTCACTTGGACAGCAAATGATGGTGGTAGAAATCTTCAAGCACCTTTAGTTCTTATTCCTATATCAATTCAAACAAAGGGGTAAGTAAATTAATCCGATCTGGAGAAGCACAAATTAACCCTGTATTACTCTATTTTTTGGAAAAAGAATATGGTTATCAAATTACTTCAGAGTAATTATTAAATGTAAATGGTGATTCTGATATTCCAGAAAATGAAATACCAGATTTACAAAATATTGCTGATAAATCAGAAATGTTGAATCCTGTTACAGAACTTTACATATTTAGATATGGTAGTCCTATTAAGGGTAAAAATGTCAACATTTCATAATATCTTCCATCTAATGAACATAACTGATTTGTGAACACATACAAGCTTGAAGATAGCGGAATTTATCTAACATTTTTTCACCCCATTCTTTAGGAACATATACAAGTTGTCAAATTAGATAAGCGATGAGACTGGCATAAATTTGTATGCCAATACCATTAACATTTTTGGCTTAATTGTTTATTCAAACATCATAAATATGAACCCCAAGATCATCAAATAACTGAGTACAGTTAAATGCTTTCGGTATAAAGATTGAATATTATACTCAGTAAATACATTGTATCTGTTTGTCAGCAGTGCAGTTTAGATGACTTGTGATACACTGATATGTACACAGTTGTAAAGCAATCTTAACAAAAAGTTAAAATTTTTCTTATATAAGAAATTTAAATATAAAAGTTAAAAACTTTCAAAGAATAACTTATCCAAATCTTGATATATTGTGAGTCAAGTTACAAATTGCGTCGTGTGCAATTTTTTATCCTGCGCTCACCCTTGAGCTAAACCACAGTTAACAAAGTTTCCTCCATATCTTTTTCTCCTATCAGGGCAAGATATCAGGAAAGGAAAAACGGGAATGAAAGCTATATAGCCCAAAAACCCGAATTATTCCGATTTTGAGGGGATAACTTTCAAGAATGCCTGTAAAGTTCCGAAGTTTCCCTAAAACTAATCAGGTTTAGTAGGGTTAGCATAAGAGATAGAAAATGCTTTGTGTGCGGGTAAAGAAAAATTAAAAGCGTGTCACAGTACGCCTACATATAAAAGAAGATATGCGGTAAACTACAACCGCTGCCAGCTTTTTGTAGCACTAATAACGCTATATCCGCCCACCTCCGTGTCTTCTATATAAGTTTTTCTTATAGTTATCATGAGAAAACGAGAAAGAAAAAGGGCGATAAGAAGTTGCACATAACGTGATTTGATAGTAATAAAGAGTGACTTCTTGGAAGGAAAATATGTCTTACGCGCAAACTTCGACTCAGAGCAAATCTGGGTATCAAGCTGGGGTAAAAGATTACAGACTTACTTATTACACACCTGATTACACACCTAAAGATACAGACCTTTTAGCAGCATTTCGGATGACCCCCCAACCCGGAGTTCCTCCTGAAGAAGCTGGTGCGGCTGTAGCTGCTGAGTCCTCTACTGGTACTTGGACAACAGTATGGACAGACTTGTTAACCGACCTAGATCGTTACAAAGGTCGTTGTTATGATATCGAACCAGTTCCTGGTGAAGATAACCAATATATTGCTTACGTAGCTTATCCTTTAGACTTATTTGAAGAAGGTTCTGTAACCAATATGTTGACCTCTATTGTAGGTAACGTATTTGGTTTCAAAGCTTTACGTGCATTGCGTTTAGAAGACTTACGCATCCCCGTAGCTTACTTGAAAACCTTCCAAGGACCTCCACACGGTATTCAAGTTGAGCGCGACAAATTGAACAAGTATGGTCGTCCTTTGTTGGGTTGTACAATTAAGCCCAAATTAGGTCTATCTGCTAAGAACTACGGACGTGCAGTATACGAATGTTTGCGTGGTGGTTTGGACTTCACCAAAGACGACGAAAACATCAACTCTGCTCCTTTCCAACGTTGGAGAGACCGTTTCTTGTTTGTAGCAGAAGCGATCAAAAAAGCACAAGCAGAAACCGGCGAAATCAAAGGTCACTACTTAAACGTAACCGCGCCTACCTGCGAAGAAATGCTCAAGCGTGCTGAGTTCGCTAAAGAACTCGAAATGCCCATCATCATGCACGACTACTTGACCGCAGGTTTCACCGCTAACACCACCTTGGCTCGTTGGTGTCGTGATAACGGTCTGTTGTTGCACATCCACCGCGCGATGCACGCTGTAATTGACCGTCAAAAGAACCACGGTATCCACTTCCGTGTATTAGCTAAAACCCTGCGGATGTCCGGTGGTGACCACATCCACACTGGTACTGTTGTGGGTAAATTGGAAGGTGAACGCGGCATCACAATGGGCTTCGTTGACTTGCTACGTGAAAACTATGTTGAGCAAGACAAGTCTCGTGGTATCTACTTTACCCAAGATTGGGCTTCTATGCCTGGTGTAATGGCAGTTGCTTCCGGTGGTATCCACGTATGGCATATGCCCGCATTGGTTGAAATCTTCGGTGATGACTCTGTATTACAATTTGGTGGTGGTACACTTGGTCACCCCTGGGGTAACGCTCCTGGTGCAACCGCTAACCGCGTAGCATTAGAAGCTTGTATCCAAGCCCGTAACGAAGGACGCAACTTGGCTCGTGAAGGTAACGACATTATCCGCGAAGCTGCTAAGTGGTCTCCTGAACTAGCTGTTGCTTGCGAACTGTGGAAAGAAATCAAGTTCGAGTTTGAAGCAATGGATACCGTCTGATGATTTAGGATTTGCGATTTTGGACTATTAGAGCAATTTAAAATCCAAAATCCAAAATCTAAAATCTATGGGGCTGGGTCAAGCATGAATCTCAAGCAAATTGCAAAAGACACAGCCAAAACTCTCCAAAGTTATCTGACTTATCAGGCACTTATGACTGTTTTGGCGCAGCTAGGCGAAACTAATCCTCCTCTAGCACATTGGTTGCAAAACTTTTCTGCCGGGAAAATTCAAGACGGAGAAGCATACATAGAGGAACTGTTTCTAGTAAAGTCAGATTTGGCTTTGCGGATAATGACTGTCCGGGAACACATAGCAGAGGAAGTAACCGATTTCTTACCGGAAATGGTGCGTACTGGCATTCAGGAAGCCAATATGAAACAGCGTCGCCAGCATCTCGAACGCATCACGCAACTAGATTTATCAAGTCCCAGCCCAAAAACAGAACAGCAGAAAATCTCAGATCCTGATTTAGATAATTTATCTGATTAGGATAGGCTTAAGTGCCAAAAACCAAATAGTAAAAAATAGCCACTTAACTAACAACAGCTATGCAAACTTTACCAAAAGAGCGTCGTTACGAAACCCTTTCCTATCTTCCTCCTCTGTCTGACGCGCAAATTGAAAAGCAAGTTCAGTACATTTTAAGTCAAGGTTATATCCCAGCAGTTGAGTTTAACGAAACTTCTGAACCTACCGAACTTTTCTGGACAATGTGGAAGTTACCTTTGTTTGGTGCTAAAACCACCCGTGAAGTATTGAGCGAAGTTCAAGCTTGTCGTTCTCAGTATGGTAACTGCTATGTTCGTGTTGTTGGTTTTGACAACATCAAACAGTGCCAAGTTTTAAGCTTCATCGTTCACAAACCCAGCAGATACTAAAATCTGATTCGGTTTAATGTTTCAATAATTTATACATACCCTGGTGAGAGGTAGAGTTTTCTATCTCTCTTTTTTTTGTATCGCTCACACGGTTGTGAACACAGATGCAATGATGAGTTGTATTGAAAGTTCATGTTGACTTTTACCAACTTTAATGGTAAATTAAGCAAAACAATTTATGTTTTAATTGTGGTCAAATCTACCTATAAAACTTATTTAAATACATAAAATTCAGACAAATGTAAACTAATTTTGGGTAAGTAAAGTACCCACCCAAAATTTTTGAATAATTGATTTTTTAGAAATTAATCAAGACTAAAAATTTACTATTTTAGTCAGTGGCAATGATCACATCAGTGGCTTTAATTACAGCATAAACCTGACTACCTTCTTGAATTTTTAGGTTGTCAGCCGAAGTTTTAGTAATGATTGAAGTTACTTCAACTCCAGGAGCTATTTCTATTATTACTTCAGAATTAACCAACCCAGGTAAAACTTTTTTGACAGTGCCTTTGAGTGCATTACGGGCGCTAACTTGCATATTTTTATCTTCCTGATTATTGTTTATAATCAAACCAATAGTTATCATTATCTCGTTTAATTTTCGATTATAATTATACTTAATATATTTTTAATTTTTTCATGAATTAAAAAATATTTGGTCTTATTTAATTCATCTTATTAAATTTAGGACTTACCCATAAGTCACGGAAGAATGAACCACGTTCGCGAAGCGTGCCGAAGGCATAGGAGCGAAGGACACTAAGGAAAGAGGGTTGGAGAGATATTTTGCGTAAGTCCTGAAATTGATGGCTAATATATCACAACATTTTGCCAATTTGCTGGCTAGGTACAAATTTTTCTCCTCAATTTTGTTGAGAGATTGATTGTATATTTGTATATATTTATGTAAATTTTCTGAAAAAACTTAAAAACTCAACGGGTTCTCAAACCTGTTCTGCATCTAGATTTGCCAATATTAACAAAACTTCATAAAGTTTTGTATTTCAATTTATAAAGAAAATATGTGGAAAATTAGATGAGAGCAAATATCAACTATATAAACATTCATAAGGGAGTGAACGGTTGTCAGATAGGAATATCTCAAAATTTGACGTAATTTAAGATTCTAATTATCAAGAATAATAGAGATTACGTCAGTATCTTGTTCTTTTCAAAAAGGACGACATTATATGACTAAATCACACCTTTCTCCAGATGATTTGCCTACCTATAAAACTACGCAAATCAGCGAATTATTAATGAGTCAACTGGAAGAAGTTACTAAAAAACGCTTTTTCCTAGCGTGTGAAAATACGGTGCGCGTCGTCTTATCCAGTTGCCATTGGTATTTTAAGGTTAATGGTGGTATTTTAATATTAATGATGGTTTGTCATGATATCGAAAGTTACCAAAATATCATGATTAATGTTCCCTATTTAGCAGATAAGTTAAAGCGTTTTGCTAATAAAGCCAAAATTAGTATTAGTTCACCAGTAAATAATGGTATCCCTTGGGTAATAAGTGTAGATCAACCTTGGCCTGGGGAAGACGTAAATAATTCTTAAATCAGGGAACAGGTGACAGGTGACAGGTGACAGGTGACAGTAAGAAGAAAATATCTCGTTCCTAGTCTCTGGCTAGGAATGACATAACAGAGGCTCTGCCTCTGCTTTAATAGAAGTCAGAGACTTATATAATTCATTCCCATACAGAGTATGGGAACGAGAATTTTTACTTCTGCCTTCTGCCTCCTGCGTTCTCTACGCATCCATTTCTGCCAATTCTAACCAGCGTTCTGTGGCTACATCTATAGCTTGCTTGAGTGCTTCTACCTGTTCATATAAATTTTGCACTTGGGTATATTTTCCCGGTGGCACATTTGCTAAAGCCTTTTCTGTTTCTGCTTTTTCTGTTTCTAATTGGGCAATTTTACCTTCTAACTGCTCAAATTCTCGTTTTTCCCAGTTAGATAAACGCCGACGTTTTTTAGTTTCTGTTTCTGGAGTTGGTGTTTTTCCCTCGGTGGTATTTTTCGCCTTTTCTTTACTATTAACTGCTTCCTGTTGTGCAGTTTCTTCAGCTTTTTTGTAATCTAAATAAACTGAATAATTACCCGGATACTGTCGTAAATTCCCACCTTCTTCTAGTGCAAAAATAGTATCTACAGTACGATCTAAAAAATACCGATCATGGGAAACTACAATTACACAGCCAGAAAAATCTTCTAAATATTCTTCCAAAACTGCTAACGTTTGCACATCCAAATCATTAGTCGGTTCATCTAAAATCAAAACATTCGGCGTACTAATCAGCAAGCGTAACAAAAATAAACGCCGTTTCTCTCCCCCAGAAAGTTTATAAATGGGTGCATATTGCTGATTTCCTGGGAACAAAAAACGCTCTAACATTTGGGAAGCAGTAATTTTTGTGCCATCAGCAATTTTGATAAATTCCCCTTCTTCCTTAACGTAATCAATTACGCGCTGATTTTCATTAACTGCTGATAGTAATTCTTCAGAATGTTGATCAAAATAAGCAATATGTATTGTACTACCAATTTCTACAGTACCGCTATCTGGGGGAATGCGTCCGGTGATAATATTCATTAAAGTTGATTTTCCAGCACCATTTCCACCAATAATCCCGATTCTATCTTCGGGACTAAATTCATAGGTAAAATCATTAATTAAAGTTCTATCATTGTAAGCTTTGGTAATGTTATTGAGTTCAATAACTTTTTTACCAATACGTCTGCTAACTGTAGAAATATCAACCTTACCCTGAACTTGTTTAAACTCAGTTTCGCGCATTGCTTGAATACGTTGAATCCGGGCTTTTTGTTTGGTGCTTCTGGCTTTTGGTCCTCTCTTTAACCATTCTAATTCTCGACGTAATACACCTTGATGTTTACGTTGACTACTTACAGCAGATTCTTCTGCTAAGGCTTTCTTTTCTAAATAATAGGAATAATTACCGGAATAGGTGTAAATGTCACCTCTATCAATTTCGATAATTCTATTAGTAACTTTATCCAAAAAATAGCGGTCGTGAGTAATGAGAAATAATGCACCACGAAAGCGATTTAAATAGCTTTGTAACCATTCCACAGATAAAGCATCCAGATGGTTTGTAGGTTCATCCATCAATAATACATCTGGTTCAGCTAACAAAGCTGTTGCTAGTGCTATCCGCTTTCTGTAACCTCCTGATAATGTGCCAACTTTCACATCAAAGTCAGCAATTCCTAATTTTGTGAGAATAATTTTCGCATTGGTTTCTAATTCCCATGCACCAGTAGCATCCATCTGCTGCATGACAAGAGATAAGCGAGACATTAATATAGAATCTTCGGGATAATGAGCTAATTTATCCGTCAGTTCTTCATATTCCCGCACTAAATTTGTATGTTCACCACTATCAGCAAATATCTGTTCTAAAACTGTGTGATTTTCATCTAATTCTGGTTGTTGAGGTAAGTAAATAATTTTAGCACCAGAGTTAGTTAAAATTTGTCCGCCATCAATTGATTCTATCCCAGCTATCATTTTTAATAATGTTGATTTGCCAGAACCATTAGTACCAATTAAACCAACTTTATCAGTGGCATCAATGCTAAATGTGGCATCTTTTAATATCTCTTTGATCCCAAAATCTTTTTTAACTGATTGTAATGTAATAAGACTCATACAATTTGGTAATGGGTAATGGGTAATGGGTAATTGGTAATTGGTGATTGGTAATTGATAATTGGTAATGGGTAATTGATTACTATTACCCCTCTTCCCTGTCACCTGTCACCTGTCACCTGTCACCTATCCAACAAATAAATCCAGGGGTAAATGTCCATACATTTCATTTACTCCACCTTCATAATAGGATTGACAAGAAACTAATACACCGCGATGATGTCCGGCGTAAGAATCTAAATAACACAGTCCATTTTTACCGTTTAATTTGATATAAACTGGACCTTCTGGGTGAGGTAAATTATCTGGTGCTTGATAACCGAAAGCGTGAGAATAGGTTTTCATTGCCAAAATTCCTTCTTCAGCTGTATCAGCACAAATCCCTAAAATTTGGTAATCAGACTGCTTAATAAGCAAAATTATTGCCTCACGGGTTAAGGCTTTTTCTAATGGCTTGAGAACTGGTGCTATATCTAAGCAGTTAAATTTGTTGAGGATTTTTTTGGCTTCGGAAATGGTGAGGTTGGTGCGGTTAGAAGTTGACATATAGCAATTGGATGTGTGAATTTACTTGGTTAGACAGGAAAAAGGTAAAAGTTAATAGAATTATAGAAGATTAAGGTATATTTCGTGAATTGAAAAATCAAATCTTCATGCTCTATATTTTATATATGTAAGTAAGTAAGTAAGCATTCAGCAGTCAGTAATCAGTAATCAGCTTTTGTTTCTAGTGAGACTGAGTTAATAAAAAGGATGCTCCAGTTTTGTCAAATTCCACCAGTGTTAATGATATCAATTTACAGCCTATTATGGTTTTCTTCTTTTTTGCTCACTCCTGACTCAAGAGGGCAACCACAGGGGGTTGCCCCTACTGACTCCTTGCATTTTTGATACAAATCAAGATTGATTTGATATTTTACCCAAGTTAAAAATAAAGGGAATACTGCCTTGGGAATTTTCACCCATAACAAGCACATTTGGCATTTGTGCGCCTCCTGTTTTCCAAGCTTCAATTGCTTCTTTTTGTAAAACTAATTGTCCTCCTTGAGCTTTGAGAGTTTCTGCTAACAGTCTTTGAGCTTCGGCTTTACCTTTAGCGCGGTTAATTTCGGCTTGGGCTTCTTGTTCGGCTTCTCTTGCTATGTAGACGGCTCTTTGCGCTCTCTGTTCCGCAATTTGTTTTTCTTCAACTGCTCGCGCAAATTCTGGAGAAAAGGTCAGATCAACTACGCTCGTATCTAATACGATTATTCCATATTTATCTAAGCGATCGCCTAATGCTGTATCAAAATCTTCTTTTAATTCACTTCTTTTGGTAATTGCTTCTTCTACTGTACGTTTTGCTGCTGCTATTTTAAATGCTTCCTGAGTCTGAGGAGCAATAATTTTAGAAACTATATTTTCTAATGTACCTTGTTTTCTTCTGACTTGAACTACTTGAATCGGATCAAGACGAAAATTAATGGCAAATCTCGCAGTTAAATTTTGCAAATCTTTGGTAGAACTTTCTGCGGGAACTTCAAATTTCTGCACCGTTAAATCATACACATCTATCACTGAGATAAATGGCGGTTTAATGTGGATACCTTCTGTTAACGCACCGTCTCTAGCTTTACCCAAGATGCTAATCACTCCCGCTTGTCCAGGATTGATAATGACAAAGGAATTTAACCCCAAAATCACTATTATTGCCGCTATTATTCCTATAATTGAAGTCTGTAAATTTCCAAGTTGTTGATTTTTCAAGGTTATATCTCCTTTTATATACTGGTTTTTGAGTAAAATAACACAAATTCAGTTAATTAAAACTAATATTTTCCCAAGATTTAGATTTTTAATGTTAATTTGGCTGAAAATAACCCACCTATAACTATTTTTAATTAGGTTTCTGAAAATACACTGCTAGTAATATAATTCTTCTATTGCTCAGGAAGCCAGATATATTACCTGATTTATGGTAATATTGGATGCACGCGACTTTAAAGGGCTGTGGCTACAGAAATCAAATCTCACAAAGCATCAAGAAAGCGTAGGCATTTTGTACATCCTCTGCAACGTCTACTGGACTATGGACATGAATATCAACGACAAATTTGGTTAGCTACTGGTGCTTCTATCCTCAATAAAGTTTTTGACTTAGCACCACCGGCTTTAATTGGTATTGCGGTGGATGTGGTTGTCAAACAACAAGATTCTATCATTGCTCAGTTAGGTATTAAAAATATTTCTGGGCAGTTCGCTATTCTATCATTTCTCACGGTCGTTACTTGGATCTTAGAATCATTTTTTGAGTATCGCTATAAGTTACTTTGGCGGAATTTGGGGCAGAATATTCAGCATAATTTACGTCTGGATGCTTATAAACACCTACAAGACTTAGAATTAGCTTATTTTGAAGAACGCAGTACGGGTGGTTTAATGTCTATCCTCAATGATGATGTTAACCAACTAGAGCGTTTTTTAGATGTGGGTGCAAATGATATTATCCAAGTGATTACAACTATTGTAATTATTGGCAGCGCCTTTTTTATTTTAGCTCCTAGTGTAGCATGGATGGCTATGTTACCTATGCCCTTTATTCTAGGGGGTTCGGTAGCTTTTCAGAAATTACTTGCTCCCCGCTATGCTAATGTACGGGAAAAGGTGGGTTTACTTAATGGCAGATTATCTAATAATCTGAGTGGGATTACTACTATTAAAAGTTTTACATCTGAAGATTATGAAGCAGCGCGGATAGAATCGGAAAGTAATGCTTATCGGGTTAGTAACGCCAAAGCAATTGCTTTTTCTGCCGCTTATATTCCCATTATTAGAATGTTTATTTTAGCAGCATTCACAATATTATTGATTTTTGGGGGAATGCAAGTCATAGCAGGTAATCTAGCCGTTGGTGCTTATAGTTCTTTAGTGTTTTTAGTACAATTGTTATTGTGGCCTTTAACCAGATTAGGAGATACTTTTGATTTATATCAAAGGGCAATGGCTTCTACTAATCGAGTTATGGATTTGTTAGATACTCCGATTGAGATTCATACAGGAAATATTAATTTACCGGTGGAATTGGTGCGGGGTGCGGTAGAGTTTCAAAATGTGACTTTTGCTTATAAAGATAGACTACCAGTAATTAAACATTTATCTCTAGAAATTCCCGCCGGAAATACCATTGCTATTGTGGGTTCAACAGGGTCAGGAAAAAGCACCTTAGTTAAACTTTTGCTGAGATTTTATGAAGCCCAATATGGTAAAATTACTCTTGATGGTGTGAATTTACAAAGTTTAAATTTACGAGATTTACGCCGTTGTATTGGTTTGGTTAGTCAGGATGTGTTTCTGTTTCATGGTACTGTAGCGGAAAATATTGCCTATGGTACATTTGACGCTTCCCAGGAAGATATTATCATGGCCGCGAAAGTCGCAGAAGCCGATGATTTTATTATGCGTTTGCCCCAAGGTTATGAGACAATTGTGGGAGAACGGGGACAAAAGTTATCTGGTGGACAGAAACAACGAATAGCTATAGCTCGTGCAGTTTTGAAAAATCCGCCAATTTTAATCTTGGATGAAGCGACATCGGCAGTGGATAATGAAACAGAAGCTGCTATTCAGCGTTCTTTGGAAAGGATAACAGTTAACAGGACAACAATTGCGATCGCTCACCGTCTATCTACCATCCGCAATGCTGATTGCATTTATGTCATGGAACATGGACAATTAGTAGAATCAGGAACTCATGAACAACTGTTAGAGAAAGATGGCGTTTACACCAATCTCTGGCGTGTACAATCGGGGTTAAGATAGATTTTCAGGAGTCAGGAGATCAAGAAGTCAGGAGTCAGGATTTCAAGGAGTCAGGATTTCAGCATTTTAATAAAAAAATATTTATATTTATCACCAATCACCAATCACCAATTACCAATTACCCATTACCAATCGATTATGTTTAGCAGTGCAAAACCAGAAACAGGGGATACCAAGTGGCGGAGACAATTAGATAAATTCGTCAAAGAAAATCAGCAAGAATTAGCTGCTTTATTTTGGGGATTGTGGTTAGAAAATGGCGATAGTCCAGGAACTATTGGTATTGATTTACAACCTCAGCCGCATTTTGTTTATTGTCCTCAAGAAGCGGTAGAAAAATTAAATGAGCGAGTGGAAAACCGACTACAAGAACTTCTAGGAATTATTGATAATAATAAACCAGAAACAGAAGTTTTAATGATTGGTATCGGTAAAGGAGAAATTAAATTAATTCAGTTTGCACCTGAACCAGCACCGCAAAAGTGTTTTGAACAAGTTGGTAAAGATGTAGATACTTTGTTGGATTCTTTGGAACAAAAGATGAGTGAACAGTTAGTAATTTAAGAAAGCAAAAAATCGCAACTTTAGAAATAAGAAAATAATTAAATAGGAGAAAATAATGCCTAGAAAACGTCTGACTGAATTATTACAAGAAGAAGCTCAAAAATTTACCCCATCTCCCGATGAAACTGCGATTGAAGTTACAGCAGAAAAAGTCTTAGATACAGAAGAAACAGCAGAAACAGCAGAAACAGAAATTTCTACATTTGAGGAAACCACAGTTAAAACACCCTGGGAAACCACTGCTAAACGCGCAAATCCTACTAAAGCAGAATTAGAAATTACCATCAAGAACCTACAGGAATCTTTGGAAAAATACCAAAATCAAGAAACTGCACTACAAAAAGAAATCACTGAATTAAAAACCGCATTATCTGAACATAAATCTTTATCAGAAAAATTAGGTAAAGAACTTTATGAAACTAAAAAAACAGCATTAAAATTAGCTGAATCTAATTCTCAACTTATAGAAGAAAATAATGAACTTAAAAAGCAAACAGTGAAAGAAACAGTGAAAGAACCTGTTAAAGAAACCGTAAAACAACCTGCAAAAGAAATTACTAAATCTTTAGCAGTTAATCCCAGAAAATCCTACAAACCACCAGAAATAATTGTAGAAAAATCTAAACCAGATACAAAAAAAGATGATTTCTCTAATAATACTTGGTTGTATGATTAGAGTCTAAATCAGCATTCAGGAGTCAGGAGTAAGCTGTTACACAGCTAAATTGTATAATCCTAATATTCTGAACTCTTGTTTAACAGGCAAGATGCCTGTTCCACTTATACAAATTAAATGCACAACAGCTTAAGAATATTAGACAAAGTTGTAAATTATTCACTGCTGACTGCTGATAGCTATTATTATTTGAATTTTCTTTTTCTCAAAAATATTATAAATATTTTTGTAATATTGCTTCTTTTTGTTGTGGAATAATATTCAATTCAGTTTCTAAGTTATAAATTTCAGCTTCTATATTTTGGATTTCAGTAGCAATTTTATTTTGTATTGATAATGATGGTACTGGAATTTCTATAGATTTAAGTTTTGTTGCATTGATATTTGCTTGATTAATAGATTTAGTAGCTTGTTCTTTAGCAACTTGCTGAAATTGATTTGAGTTCATTATGAAGTTAACAAAGAATGGATTGGCTTGGTTTGTATCAATTTTCAAGCGTACCAAATAGGAAGCAAAGCAATAATCACCTTCTAAGGTGAATATTCCTGTTTTACCTACTAACTCAATACTATTAGTACGATTAAATAATATATCACCTGGAGCCAGTTTAAATTTATCAAATTCTTCTGGAGATATATCAACATATTTCATTTCTCCACCATCAAACATTTTACCTTCTATAATTTCATTCATACGGAAAATTTTATATCCTTTGTCTTCCGTGTTCATTTGTTTCGATATTCCATATTGGACGTTTAAACATAGGTTTCCTATTGGTTTTCGGGAAGAGTTAGATGTATATATTTCATCTACTTTAACTTTCATTTGATTTTTATAATTTTCAATATTATCTCTTAATTCTTGTTCTCTATTTTCTAATACTTCAATTTCTTGAATAATTTGTTCTTGTACTTCTTTAGTGGGTAAAGGTATTCTATATTTTGATAATTCGCTTTTTGAAATTTCTGGGTAAGTTAATCCGGTTGCTAAACTTGCTATATTAGCAGATTCAGCTTTTAGAATATAATATAAATATTCATAATGAATTTTACTTTCATCACAAATAAAATTTTTGTATCCTTGATTTGTGCAAGTCACAACTTTAGCAATTGTAACATCTCCTATTGTTGCTCTAGTTGACAATATCACAGTGTTAATAGGTAATAATTTAGCACTGCTGTTTTCTAATCCTGTTTGAGTGATTTTTCTTTGAGTAGAATAAAGATATTTTTGCTTAGTATCTACCAGTGTAGCCCAATTAATATTACCATCCCAATACTCTGATTTATTAGTGCTAGGAGTTCCTCCACTTTCAATTTGTGCTACACTTCCCAATCTTACTAATGGCCACTTTGTTATAATTTGGTGCTTTTTTAAAATTGATAAACTAATTTGTTTTTCAAATTCAACCCTTTTAAAATCAATACAATCAACTAAATCAACTAGAGAAATATAATCCTTAACAGCATCAGCCGGATTTTCTATATTACCTAAAAAAGACTGATAAATATAATAATTTACCTTGTCAGAATTAAATAGATTATCCTCATCATATAAAGCAGTTTTATCTTTATCTTCACCATCTCGATAAACAACCATTCCTGCTTGTCTTCCTTTCTTAAACTCATAACCTAAAAATTCTCGATTACTTTGAATATCATTAGCAGATTTGACAATAATAAACTCTTGTTCATAACTCAATAAATAATAATAAAACTTTTCCTTTTCAATAGGTAATACTTTTTCATAAAATAATCTTTCAATTCTCTCCTGTTGTTCCTCTTTTGTTAAAGATTTGAAATCTTTACGTTTTTGTAAATTTTTAACATCTGTTAAATTGTCAAACCAATGACGATAATCTTGATACCATTCAGTTGCTTTGATAGCATCATTACTACTACGTCCCACAAAAGTTTTATAATCATCAAAATCTAAACCTAGATAATCAACATAACTTCTAAATAAAGATTCACTATCTATAAAATCATGGGGACGTTCTCTGTTATTAATAATATAATCTTCAGCTACATAATTATAATCATGTTTCCAGCGAGATTCGCGCTTTTCCATAAATAAAACTATAGTATTTGTTCCTGTAGCCATAAAAGCATTTGAGCCTAATTCGACTATAGCTTTAATCAGAAAATTTTGTAATATGATCTCTCTAGCACGAGCATAAATACCTATATTGTTTAAAATAGAACTTGGTAAAATAATACCTGTTTTTCCTCCTGTATGTAATAATTGGGCAGTTCTTTCAATAAATAAAGCTTCAATTTCTGATGAACTATCAGTTAAAGATTCAAAAAGTGTATATTTATCTTTTAATTTTAAAGCATGGGGTTTAAATCCATGAATTGAATAAGGAGGATTAGCAATAACTACATCATAACTAGGCGCAAGTTGACGTTCTCTTTCGTTATAATCTTCTAAACCATCACCAAAGAAAATATTAGCTTGTCCATCTCCATTCATAAAACAAGCTACTTTAGCAGTACGGGCTAAACGATAATCTTTTTCAATTCCAAAAATAAATTTTTCCGCCCAATCTGATGATTCTTGATATTGTCTAATATATCTATTAATATCTTTAGTAAATTCAGGTTTAATTGTATCAACAATATTTTGTATTTCTTCAATTGCTTCAACTAAAAAATGACCACTACCACAAGCATAGTCAATTAAATAAGGTAAAAAATCTACTCTTTCTTGATTTAATTTAGCTTCTATTATTTCTCGTAAAGGAAGCGACTTAACAATAAACTTCGCGATAGGTAATGGTGTAAAAAACTGACCTTCAGATTGCTTATAACCTGCATCTAGTAACTGTTCAAAGAAATCCCCTAAATATTGCTTTTGATATTTCAATCCATTGTTATCGTTATAAAAATATCTAAATTTCTTATATTGCAGTAAAGTAATAATTTCATTTAATACTTTAGCATTTTCCAAAAATAATTTTTCATTGTGAACTTCTTTAAAAGCAAATTCATTATTACTATAAAATTTTAACTCTCGTAATATCTGTTTCAGTCTTTCTTGTGTGGTTTGTATAGGAAAATTTCTCACTAATTCATCAATATATTGCTCAGAATAATACACAATTTCTTCTTTGAGAAATTCTCTCATTCCTTTTGCATATAGTTTTTGTAACCTTTCTTGTATCTGTTCAGGAGTATCCTTGCTTTCAATAATTTGAAAGTCAGTAATATCATTCTCATTTTTTTGTTCATCAACAATCTTACATAAAATTAAAGATAAAATTCGGTTAAAAGCATTTGATTTATCACTGATATTATTATGACGTAAGATTTCTTCAAATTGATTAAATAATTTACGTCCTTCTCCTTCAGTAAAGGGTTGTAAATCTTTTTTCTTAATGGGTATATATTCAGGATTATAAGCTTGCACTTCTGGATCAAAAATTCCATTAGGTGCAAAATAGCAGTTAAAGTTTTCTTTCCAAGTTGTATATAATTCTTCTGCTGTTTTAGCCTCTTTATAGCTTTTTATTTCTTCTTTGCTTTCTGCTAATAACCTGAGTGTTTCTTCTCTATCCTTAATTTGGATAATGGCATTTTCATAAACAACTAAACCATCATCATTAAGTTGTGAGGTATACAAGCACAAAAAGCGAGTATTTTTATCTTGCTGTAAATAAGAAAATAGTTGTCCACCATTTTCGATCATCCGATTTTTTTCTTTTTCATATTCTTTACCCCAGGTTTTACATTCAATGATAATTAAAGATTTTTCTTCTCTATCAAAAACTGAAATATCTGATTTTCCACTTTTACCAGTACGTCCTAAAGGAAATTTACGTTCCAGAACTAAATGTTGAGGTTCATAACCTTTTTCTAATAATCTATTTACGCATTCTAAAACAACAAAATTCTCTGGTTGACTAAAGTTAGATGTGGTTTCATCCTCAACTGTAATTTTATCCCCATAATCAATTTTTTCAGTAGCAAAATTAACTTTAATTACATAGTTCTTATGGTTGGGATAGGTTTTGATGTAATTATGCTGCTGAAAAATATCCGCTTCTTTTTCTATAAATCCTAAATGAGAAATAATAGCTTTTATTTTTGTTGTATCCATATTACTTAATGTTTATTAATACAAAATAATGGGTGCTTATCCTCAAATCTTAATTGATATATTCTAAAATATGTTGTGCTGTAATTTCTGCTTTTTCCAAGTGGGGAATATGACCACAATCTTTAATCCAAATTAGCTGACTTTGGGGGATAGCTTTTTTAAATTTGGGAGCATCCTTAGTTCCTAAAATTTTATCACTATCACCCCATAAAATTAGGGTTGACTGTTGAATTTTTGCCAATTGCGGAAATTTAAAAGCACTGTAACCACCGCTTTTAGTAAAAGCAATTAAAGCTTGACTCCAATTAGGCATTTTTAAATGTAAATCCCCGCAACATAAAGCATCCTTATTGATTAAATCGGGGTTTTTATAAGCACTGCGACAAATGCGATCGCGCACTTTGGGATTCCGTAAAAACTCCGCTGCTAAATTATATAACTGGGGAATCATTAATTTACTTAATGCTGAACCACCTTTCAACCCAGCACTATCAATTAATATCAATTTTTGCACCACTTCCGGGTAAGTGAGGGTAAAATCTATCGCCGCAGCACCACCCATAGAAGCACCAACCAAAATCACAGTTTGGTTAATCAGGGTTTTCCAGAAATAATAGAGATGAGTTTTAATAGCTAAGGGACTATAAGCAATATCCGGTTGTCTATCTGTAAAACCAAAACCCAGTAAATCTACTGCCCAAGTTTCATTGTTTTCAGCCAGCAGGGGTAAAAGTCGGCGATACTCTAAAATCGAACTATCAAAACCATGAACCAATAAAATTGGAGTATCGCCACTACCTTGATGTACGTAAGTAGTGGTAATAGGTTCAGGACTTAAAGGAGTAGCAATGTCTTGACTTTGGATACTTTGAGCCAAGGCAATAGAAGCTGGTTCTGTCAGCTTGTCAACAGCAGCGGGTAAAAAACTTGGAAACATAAACATCAGTTTACATTATCTTGACCACCGACTACTGACAAAAAGAAAATTTCCCCAAATGAAAAAATGGGGACCAAAGCCTCGTACAATAAATATCACTTATTCTGGATTTCTGGAGAGTCAAGCCATGCCAATGGCAGTTGGCGTAATCGAAACTTTAGGTTTTCCCTGTGTACTCGCAGCAGCAGACGCGATGGTTAAATCTGCCGCTGTCACAATCGTATATTATGGCATCGCAGAAAGCGGACGCTTGTTAGTCGCCGTCAGGGGACAGGTGGCGGAAGTTAAAACAGCAGTTGCTGCGGGAATAGCTTCTGGAGAAGAAGTTTATGGTGGACAAGTGATCACACATTATATAGTTCCCAATCCCCCGGAAAATGTGGAAACGATTTTACCCATCCACTTCACTTCCAAATCTGAACCTTTTCGGATGTTTTAAGCAAATTTGCTATCAAAATAACTTGTAGCAGATAATTTTATTCATAAAGGAGATTAATAATGTCACTACAGGCCGTTGGATCTTTAGAAACAAAGGGTTTTCCCGCAGTCCTAGCAGCAGCAGACGCGATGGTAAAAGCTGGACGAGTTACCTTAGTTGGTTATATCCGAGTAGGTAGCGCCCGGTTTACAGTGAATATTCGTGGTGATGTTTCTGAAGTTAAAACCGCTATGGCCGCTGGTGTGGAAGCAGCAGAAAATGTCTATGGTGGTACTTTAGAATCTTGGGTAATCATCCCCCGTCCCCATGAAAACGTCGAAGCTGTTTTACCTATCGCTTATACCGAACAAGTCCAGCAATATCGAGACTCTGTAGAAAATCCCATCGTCAGATCATCCAGCGGTAGATAAATACAGGGAACAGGTGACAGGTGACAGGTGACAGGTGACAGGTGACAGGAAGAAAAAGATTCTCCCCCAATCCTACACCCTACACCACACACCCGATAATTGACTACGGACTAATAGCTATGTATTCAAAAGCAATAAATTTTTAGTTCTCTTACTGCCATATCCAGAAATAATTACTTAAACTCAGTGATCTCAGTCACAGTAAACCTATAAACTATTTATAGTAATATTCTGAATACTGAGATTGAGTAAGAGTTCTGCCCTGTTCTGCCCTTTTACCAAAATAGCTCCTGACTTTTGTAAAGAAATGATATTTGGATACAAAAATCTAAAGCTTTGATTAATTTTACTCAATAGTTTCCCTGGGGAGAAATAATTGTAATTGTGAGCATATCCAAATAATCTTTGTTTTTATGAAAGATGTGTAAACAGCAAAACTACTTGACTTTTCTGACTTGACTTTTCTTATTGTCTAATAAATATCAAGACTGGTAAAGAAGTGAACGCAAAAATAACGAGAGAAAGCTGAAACTTAGACAGGTTAATTTTCGTCAGAGACTCATAATTAATCTTTTTTACCTTTGGAAGTAAGCATTCAGCCGTTAGCCGTCAGCCGTCAGCAAAAGTCACAAAGAACACAAATATCAGCCTGTGAATTTCTCTGCTCAAAGCCTGGTAATCTAGTAAAATTATGATTTTATTAACAACCAGTCTATTTACATCTGAAAGCTGATTACTGATTACTGATAGCTGAATACTTACCTTTGGACTAACAAAGTGAAATACCTAAACTAAAAATTCAGCTTTCGGATCAAAAATCAATGAGCAAGATTTTTTGAGAAGTAGTTTGCGTATTTTGAGAACAAGGGCAGCTATTGGTTAGTAATTTAAGTGGGTATAGGGGTTGTGATGCAAACTTTAAAGCCGAGTTTCGAGGAGCGCAATCTCACTATGGAAACGGATGCGGCACACTTAGCGCAATATTGGCAAAAGCGACTCGCTGCTGAATGTCCAGAACAAAGTGAGGGCGCTAGACATAGTATTTTGCTTTGGCTTTTGGGATCAGATGTCAAAAGATTTGATTTACTCACCCCAAAAGAACTGGAAATAGCTAAACAAGCAATGGAATATCGCTGTCGGATTTTACAGCAGCGATACTTAGGAATGGGGCGAGAACGTGCTTATCGTAACCTGATTAATCGCTTGGGAAGCGTGATGACACTGAGAAATAAAATTCAAACTTGGGTGTCTTTAAGTCGCGATCGCCAGCGCAGTGTGGTCGATGTATTACAAGAAGTTCTCCAAGAACTGCTGCAAAGTGATTCATATATGCAGCAACAAATGTCTGCCATTGCCGATGTCACCACAGATAGAAGATTACAGGATACCTTACTATTTGCCAGCATCGAAGAATATTGTTTGCGTCCAGTACGTAATCAACCCCTCTTGGCTTATCGTTTTGTTAACTACTTGCGACGGGTTCAGCGTGGTGGGCTAACCCAAGTTCCAGCTAACGACTTGATTCGATTGGTTTCTGATGAAGTGCTGACAGAAGATACAGATAACCCCCTGAACTTGGTAGATAATCAGGCGATCGCCCAATATCAAGAAGCACAAAAATTAGAAGAGCAACAATCACTACGTCAAGCTGTATATCAAGAATTTGCCCAATACTTACTGGAAAATCTGGGACAAACCGCAGTAGATTGGCTGCAATTATACCTCCAAGGCAAAACTCAAGAAGAGATTGCCAAAAAACTCAATAAGCCAATTAAGGAAGTATACCGACTGCGTGAAAAAATTAGCTACCATGCTGTCCGCGTTTTTGCCATCAAAGGTCAATCAGAACTAGTAGAAAGCTGGCTCTCAATTTCCTTACAAGAACACAATTTCGGTTTAACACCAAACCAATGGCAGCAGTTGGAAGAAAAAGTCACTAATCTGGGCAGACAGATTCTCCAGTTACGCAGAGCCGGTCACTCTATAGAAGCAATAGCCCAAAATTTACAACTCAAAACCCATCAGGTTATGGGTGAATGGACTAAAGTCTATCTGGCCGCTCAAACTTTAAGAACAAAAGATTCTCTTTAAATTTCGCAACTTTGGGGTGAAATCTTCATCAGGCATAAGGCAAGGGGTATAGATTTTTGTTGTTTATTATACCCCCTTTCCTCAATCTTTATTCATCTAATAAACTTCTCAACATCCAAGCTGTTTTTTCATGCACTTGCATTCTTTGAGTTAACAAATCTGCACTAGGTTCGTCATTAACTTCATCTACCAAAGGAAAGATCGATCTTGCAGTTCTGACCACAGCTTCTTGTCCTTCTACTAATAACTGGATCATTTCTTTGGCTTTCGGCACTCCTGGAGTTTCTGGAATGGAACTGAGTTTGGCGTATTCGCTATAAGTTCCTGGTGCGGGATAGCCAAGCGCCCTTATTCTTTCAGCTATTAAATCAACTGCTAAGGCTAATTCTGTATACTGGGTCTCAAACATCAAATGCAATGTTTGGAACATGGGACCTGTGACGTTCCAATGAAAATTATGAGTTTTTAGATACAGTGAGTACGTGTCAGCCAATAAGCGAGACAAGCCCTCAGCAATTTTGCCTCTACTCTCCTCATCAATACCAATATTTAGATTTTTGACATTTGTTGTCGATGACATAATTTTTTGCTCCCAATAACTAGATTAAAGTGCTGGTTGTGATTCGTTATTTCGCTATCCTACTCGAAGCCTACACCCCTATTTATGCTAGGTGCATCTTCAGCACACTCGGAGTAGCTTTTCTGACTCTAGCTAAAATCGTTTCTTTGCCTAGACGCTGACAAGCTTCATAACGATGGCAACCAGAAAAGCCATAATAGCTTCCATCTACTTCTAGAACGTCTATCGGTTCTTGTTGCCCAATTTCTGCTATTGATTCCATTAGTTGCTTAACTTTCGCTGGATCGTTCTGACGCGGTAATGGGCGTTGAATTTGATTTAAAGGAATTTCTTGAATTTTTACCATAGAAGTTTTGCTGATGAGTTTTCTATCTTAACTAAATCATAATCATTATGACTTCGATTTGCAACTATTTGAGAAAAAAAAGGTAATGATATGATTGAATGGCATCAACAACAAAGCAAAATCGCTACAAAATTCCTTAAAATTTGCCTTAAAGCCTCACTGTGGTAGCAAAATCAGGTTTTCATGAAAATCTTTTTCTGGCGTTCTTCCTACAAAATACTCACCACATTCTGTTTACTGGGACTGACTGCTGCATCAACTCCTGTCAACAATAACCCAGATGTGGAACTGAAAATTGGTATTGTCCAGCGATTTGGATCTACACCTACTGCTAAATTAAAATTGACACCGACCAAAGGCGATCGCCTAAAGCTAAAATGGCAACAAGGTCATCAACAGCAAACCCTAGTTACTGCCAACCCCATCCAACTGGAAACCGTCATGGAGACTTTGCCTCAAGCAAAAGTGCAGGAGGTATTAGTTTTAGGCAACTATCGCACCTTTGAAACAGCAGAAGACAGCGCCAGAAATTGGCGTTCTCAAGGTGTAGAAGTGGAAATAGCTCAACCCGAACGCTGGCAAGTATGGGCAAAACGAGAAGTTTACAGCAGCCCTTTATTACGGCGTTTGTTGTTACAGAACATACAAGCATCAGGACAGACACTACCATATTTAGATACACAAATTCTGCAACAAATACCGCGAGTCGGTTGGGAAATTAACGGTAAGCGATACAGCAATAATTATTTAGAAATTACCACAGATAAAAATTTAATTCGGTTGAATACAGGCACAAAGCCTGAAAATGCTCGTCTTTTCCCAGGGAGATTGAAATTACAGCCCAATGCTTATGGTAGCTACTCCTTAGTCAATCAAGTTCCTTTAGAAACATATTTACGGGGAGTTTTACCTTATGAAATTGGCACAAGAGCGCCCCAAGCGTCCCTAGAAGCTCAGGCTATAATTGCCCGCACCTATGCCCTGCGGAATGTACGCAGATTTGAAGTTGATAACTATCAATTATGTGCGGATACACACTGCCAGGTTTATGATGGACTAAATGGCGTGGCAAAAACCACAGATCAAGCGATCGCTGCCACCAGGGGCATGGTATTAACCCATAATAACGAATTAGTCGATGCCCTCTATTCTTCAACCACAGGTGGAGTTACAGCTTACTTTAGCGATGTGTGGAATGGAGAAGATCGTCCTTATTTGCGTCCAGTAGTGGATGCAGCTACAAATATTTGGGACATATCAAAAAATAATTTAGCAGATGAAAATAATTTACGGCAGTTTATTAACCTGAAACAAGGATTTAATGAAAGTAAATGGGATGTATTCCGCTGGAGCAAACAAACTAGCTTAGAAGATATTACCAAAGACTTACAAAAATTTTTGCGGGCAAAAAAGAGTCCATATAGCAAATTCAAAACCATTGAAGCTATGGCTGTTACCAAGCGCAGCAACAGCGGTAGAATTTTAGAACTAGCTGTAAAAACCGATATTGGCGTTTTCACCTTACATAAAGATGAAGTTCGCAGCGCCTTTGCGGCTCCCCGCAGTACACTATTTTATTTACAACCTCTCAACAAAGGTACACCAGGGATCTGGGGATACGCTTTTATTGGTGGAGGTTTAGGCCATGGAGTAGGGTTAAGTCAAACAGGCGCTCAAAATTTAGCCAAACTCGGCTGGCCAAGTGCTAAAATTCTTCAGTTTTATTATCCGGGTACAGAACTTAAAATACTTGGTAACGAAATTCAACCTTTCTTAACATCTTCAGATAGCAAAACAGGTAGATAATTGCGGTAAGCTAGAAATAACAAGAGAAGAAATTGATACAAAACATCCACCGCTGTACTGCTGTAACAGTAAGGCGGTGGTAAGTTCTCAAAAAAGTAAAGTTCGACTTTTAGTAAAGTTCTTCTTCTTTGTGTGTTTGGATTGTACAGTCAGAAGTTGGGTATGCAACACAAGTCAAAACATATCCAGCTTCGATTTGATCATCATCTAAGAAAGATTGATCAGACTGATCAATTGAACCAGAAACGATTTTACCTGCACAGGTAGAGCAAGCACCAGCGCGGCAGGAGTAGGGAAGATCAAGACCTGCTTCTTCAGCAGCGTCTAGAATATATTCGTCGTCTTTAACGTTAATTTCGTTAGTTGTACCTTCAGCTTCGTTGATTAAAGTGACTTTGTAAGTAGCCATTTAGTATTCCTCTCTTGTAACAACGGCAGTATAAGCTATATTTCAGCAAAATCGGCGGCTGACCTGAAAGGATGAACCGTTGATTTTTATTTGCTTCAATTCTGATACTACGGGAAAATCTCAACCTTGTAACGGAAATTTGACCACGATTAGTAATGAAATTTAGTTACTTATTACCAATAAGTTTTAGTTATGTAAAATCATCATTGCGACAGATGGCGACGACATCTTTGAGGGTATGATTTTTGTGGTTGCACTGGGGACTGGGGACTAGGGACTAGGGACTGGGTAATCAAT